>NZ_LZIK01000069.1:0-7649 GCF_001667105.1 Mycobacterium sp. 852002-51152_SCH6134967
GGAGGACCCCAGCCGAAGCACTCAACGAACTACTCTCAAACCCGCCAGCTGTTGCATCGATGCCTTGAACCCAAGCGACAATTCACAGCCCTGCCGCAGAATTCGGCAACACCACCGAAAACCCCTGCGACACACGAAACACCCCGCGGTTTCCCGCGGGGTGCTTCCGGTGCCATCCAAAAGGTCAGCTGATGCCCACGACCTCCTGCGCGATATCGGCCAGGCGCGTCTGCGCTGCCGACACCAGCCGCTGGCGGTTCTTGTGCATCTCCTCGTAGGCGATGATCGTGCGGATGTCGGAGGGATCGTCGAGATCCTTCACCGCGGCCACCGCGTCGCTGAGGTTGAGATCCTCGTACCCGGCGATCGGCAGCTCGTCGGCGTCGACGACTCCACTCTCGGCACGCGCCTTGTGCAGCGCATCGGCCGCGTCGCCGGCACCCTCGCGGCGGACAACCTTCTCCGCGCTGCGCAGGGCACCGTCGCGCGACGCCCCGAGCGCCTTGAAGGTGATCTCGCTGGCGCGCTGGGCACGCTCGCGCAGATCATCGACGGCCGGTCCGGCCGAACGCAGCAGCTCCGCGAGCCGCTCGACCGACTGTGCCGACCACTGCCCCGGCAGGTTCACCAGCTTCACCGCGGTACCTGCAGCAGCCTGCAGCGGGGTGCGCTGCAGCGCGGCCGGGCCGCCGAGGGCATCCTCGGCCAACACTGTCGTCAGCCAGTTCACCGTCGCCGAGTGCGCGGTGATCAGGCGATCGGCGAGATCCTGCACGGCCGGCTCCTTGGCTGCGACCGCGAGTGCCTTGACGTAGCGGGCACGGTCGAGCAGCTGGTCCTCGAGCGCCAGGTCGCCGAGTAGCGCCTCATCGAACGGCTGTGCCTGCTCGGTGAGCGCCTTCACCGCGGCGGCGGCGCGGCCCAGGAACGGGCCGATCGTGTCCGGGAAGCCACCCAGGTCGCGGATCGCCTTCTCGATCGCCTCGGCACGGATACGGCCGTTCTCGGCGTTCTGAGTCAGCTCACGACGGACAGCCTCGGTACGGGCCTGCGCGATCCGGGTCTCAGCGACCTGGATCTCGGTGTGCGTGAGGTCAAGAATCGTGCGCAACTGCGCGATCAGTGTGTTCTTGGTAGTCATAGATTTTCGCCCCTTAAGCGTTGACGGTTTCGGTCGGCGCTGGGGTGCACCTGTCCTGTTGGCTACCCGGCGTGTGGGGGGAGTCGAACGCCTCAGGGGTGTGAGATGGATCGCACTCGGCGTGTCGTCAGCGCGGCTGCAGGATGACCACCGGAATCTCGCGGTCGGCCCACGATTGATAGGTGTCGAAATCCGCGTACGCCTCGACCAGCTTCGGCCACAACCGCGCCTTTTGTTCGGGCGTGGCCGTGACGGCGCGCACCGCTCGGCGGTCCGAACCGATCTCGATATGGGCCTCGGGATTGGCCACCAGGTTGCGGTACCACTGCGGATCGGTGTCGCGGCCACCCTGGGACGCCACGACGATCACGTCGTCGCCGTCGTTGATGTAGACCAGCGGCGACACCAGCCGTCTGCCGGATTTACGCCCGATGTGCTCGAGCAGCAGCGTCGGTACCGGCTTCTTGAAACCCGCGCCCACCCGCCACGTCGCGCCGATCTTGCCGCCCGAGCGGCGGTACACCCACACGTGGGCTTTGCCCGCGTACTTCATGATCTTCGTGACGACAGGCGAGTTCAGCTGCTTGGGCTTGTTGTTCGGGTCCATGGGATCAACCTAGGTACTGCGCGGTGCTGCCACCCAACGGCATCTCGGGCATACCGAGCTTGCGGTGGTCCCAGCTGCGGGTGCGCAGCGGCACCACCCGCACGCAGATGCGGTTCTTCATCATCTGGTCGACGAACGGGCGCATGTCCTCGGAATAGGGTCCCGTGTAGCGCTCCCACACGCTGATACCTACGCGCAGAATGGTTTCCGGGTCGTCGACGATTTCGGCCCTGCCGTCGATGGACACGCCGCGCAGCGTGTCGTAAGTGTGGCCGTCCTCGACCATCACGGTGACCGTCGGGTTGCGTCGCAGGTTGACGGCCTTCTGCGACTTGGCCTTCGTCTCGAACCAGATCTCACCGTCGAGCACGGCGTACCACATCGCGACCAGGTGCGGCCGCCCGTCAGGAAGCACGGTCGCCATCGTCGCGGTGCGGCTGCGTTCGATGAATTCGGCGATCTCGTCGTCGGACATGACGATCTTCGCGCGTTCGTTCTTGCCCACGGCCCGATCTTGTCAGGTCGCGGCGACGACGACCGTCACCGGGATGGGCTTCAGCGCGGCGACAATGATGCGGGCCCGACCTGCCGCGGCGGCAGCCGACTTCGCTGCGTACTCGCTAGCTCATCAGCATGATGTACTGCGCGGCCGTCATCTGTTGTGCCGCAAGCAGAGTCGGGGCACTGGTCTCGATGGTGTACTCGTCGGCGGTGGCCAGACAGTAGAAACTGCCCTCGTTCGTGCGCAGGCAGCGGCTGCCGGGCATGTCCGGCACCGGGTTGGCCGGCTTGGCCGTCGCCGACACCTCCTCGGCGAACTCCTCGACCACGCCTTCGGCGCCCGCGACGTCCTCGGCCTCGTAGACGGTCGTGCCCGCCATCGCGACCAGATCGACGCCGGTGTTGGAGAAGAGCTTGGCCGACCGCACGGGGTCGGACTGGAAGTGCAGCGCACCCCGCCGTTCGTAGGTCCCGCCCTTGGTGAACGTCGGGTCGCGGCCGTCGAGCGGTAGCACGCGGGCCAACAGGCCGGTCGGATCGATCGAGATGTCGGCCAGCTCGCTCGGGTCGGTGGCTCGGAACTTGTCGATCTCCGGCGCCTGCAGGTCCAGGCTCTCGGTCACCAGCCGGGCGGCGGCGTCGATACCGGCGGTCGCCTGCGCCAGCTGCATCAACACGTAGGACCCGTGCGCGGTGAACGACCGCACCGCACCGAATTTCCCGATGTTGCGATCGGTCCCGGTGTGACTGCTGGCGCGCGCTTCGGGGTGGCCGGGAATCTCCAGCTTCGGCGACGGTCCGTCGGCGCCCTGCGGCTGCGATACCGCGTCGCCCATGTCGTCGGCCGCGGCCTGGGCAGCGCGATCGTCGCCGAAGCGCAGCACCGCGTTGAGCAGTATCTGCTTGTTCTTCTCGGTCCGCGTCGTGGCGAAGCCGGTGACGAAGTCGTGCCGGGCGGCCGCTGCAGCGACGTTCATCGGGCCGATCATGGCCAGCGCTTCGGCGCGGGGCAGCACCATTGCGCCCAGGCCGAACCATTCCGTCAGCGCCTCGTCGACCTCCCACGGCCCGATGACGTGGTTGGCCAGTCGCTGGCCCTCGAGCACCACGCCGAGCATCGGGTCGCCCGCGACGCCGAGCGGATCCCGCGGTGCCGTTGGATACCGGCCCGGGTCCAACCGGTCGAAATCCAACACGGGCCCACCCGCGGCCCGCACCGCGGACCCCTCGACGGTCGATGTGCACGCCGTGGCAAGCAGCGCGACGACAGATACGAGCGCAAAGATCGCGTTCCGCATGTCTCGCAAATTACCCGCGGGCAGCCGGCCGCAGATTCAGGCGTGCCGACGCCGGCCGCGGACGTCATACAAATGAGACGAGCACCGAAATCCGGTGGCTCGTCTCATTGCTTGTGGGCGAAGGGGGACTTGAACCCCCACGTCCCGAAGGACACTGGCACCTGAAGCCAGCGCGTCTGCCATTCCGCCACTCGCCCCAACAACCGGGGGAGCCTATCACGCACAACACCCGGCTCCCCAACCGTACCGGCTGGCCCCCGGTACTTTCGGCCGATCGTGATCGAGGGCGCTGAACTGCGGTGATTCGATTCTCAGAGTTCTGTTGGTCCCGCTGTCCGGCGCTCGGCCGATACCATGCACATGAACAATGTGGCCAGGCGACACGCTGGCTCCCGTCGCGGTGAGCAGTGCCGACGGACGACGACCGAGTGAGGCGGGCGGTGACATGGGTCTAGTCGACCGCTTCGAGCGCAAGCTCGAGTCGACGGTCGGCGATGCCTTCGCCCGGGTGTTCGGCGGTTCGATCGTCCCGCAGGAGGTCGAGGCGATGCTTCGGCGGGAGGCAGACACCGGCGGACGCGAAGTGCTCGGCGGTCAGGTTTTGGCACCAAACGACTACGTCATTACCCTCAGTGTGCCTGACTATCAGAAGGTGAGCGCCGACCCAGACCTCACGTCAGCGACTTTTGCCAAGCACTTGGAGGGATACATCCGTGAGCAGGGGTGGCAAACGTATGGTGATGTGGTCGTCAGGTTCGAACAATCACCCACCCTGCACACCGGACAGTTTCGCGCGCGTGGAGCGGTCAATCCCGACACGACCACTGGCGAACCCGCACCACCACACCATGTACGTGCGTCCAGCGCAGAATCAGGAGTACCACCGATGAGCGACAACCCGACCTACCGCGGCGGCCAGGGGCCGGGGAGGCCCGCCGACGAGTACTACGACCGTCCGCAAGACCGTCCGCAAGACCGTCCGCAGGACGATCGCTACGGCCGCCCCGACGACCGTGGCCCCTATCCCCCGCCCGAGCAGGGCGGCTACCCGCCGCAGGGCGATCCGTACGCCCCGCGCCAGGGCGGCTACCCCGACCAGGGTGGCTATCCGGATCAGGGCGGCTACCCGGACCAAGGTGGCTACCCCGACCAGGGCTACCCGCCGCCGTCATACGAGCAGCGCCCGCCCGCCGGTTACGGCCCGCCGCCGCAGGGCGGCTACCCGGACCAGGGTTACCGCCAGGCCCCGGGTGGCTACGGTCCCCCGCAGGGCGGCCAGCCCGGATACGGCGGCGCACCCGGGCCCGACTACGACTACGGGCGTCCCCCGGCCCCCGGCCGCCACGAGGAGGGCGGCTACGGCCGTCCGGCCTATCCGGATCAGGGCGGCTACCCGGATCAGGGCGGCTATCCCGACCAGGGTGGTTACGGCGGACAGCCGTACGGGCGGCAGGACCAGGGCTACGGCGCTCCGCCGGACTACGGCCGCTACGGTGACGCCCCCGCAGGCGGCTACGCCGAACCCGGCTACTCCGAGCCCGCAGGCGGCGGCTACGACTACGGTCAGCCGGCCGGCTACGGCGGCGGCTACGGCCAAGCCGACTACGGCACGGGCGCGGCGACCGTCACGCTGCAGCTCGACGACGGCAGTGGTCGCACCTATCAGCTGCGCGAGGGCACCAACGTGATCGGCCGCGGCCAGGACGCACAGTTCCGGCTGCCCGACACCGGGGTGTCCCGGCGGCATCTGGAGATCCGTTGGGACGGTCAGGTCGCGTTGTTGTCCGACCTGAACTCCACCAACGGGACCACCGTCAACAACGCGCCCGTTCAGGAGTGGCAGCTCGCGGACGGCGACGTGATCCGGCTGGGCCACTCCGAGATCATCGTCCGCGTGCACTGAGCGCCCGCCCGGGGCGGAGAAGCTGTCGCTTCCCCCTCATGTCGGTAACCGTCCAAGTATCGTGACGGTGCCGAGGCTGGCTGCGGTGCCGAGGCGGCTGAACGGGATGGAGACGGAGAGGACGTCAGATGCAGGGGTTGGTACTGCAACTGACGCGCGTCGGATTCCTATTGCTGCTATGGCTGTTCATCTGGTCGGTGCTGCGAATTCTGCGGACGGATCTCTACGCCCCCACGGGCGCCGTCATGGTGCGACGCGGGCTGCCGCTGCGCGCCTCGCTGCTACCCAACCGGGCCCGCCGTAACGTGGCCCGGCATCTGGTGGTCATCGAGGGTGCGCTGGCCGGCACCCGCATCACTCTCGGCAGCCAACCGGTGCTGATCGGGCGGGCCGACGACTCGACGTTGGTCCTGACCGACGACTACGCCTCGACGCGCCACGCGAGGCTGTCGCCTCGAGGTTCGGAATGGTACGTCGAGGACCTAGGATCGACCAACGGCACATACCTCGACAGGGCGAAGGTGACGACGGCGGTACGCGTTCCGATAGGCACGCCGGTTCGGATCGGCAAAACGGTAATCGAGCTGCGCCCGTGACCCTGGTGCTTCGATATGCCGCGCGCAGCGACCGCGGCCTGGTTCGGGCGAACAACGAGGATTCGGTGTACGCAGGCGCCCGCCTGCTCGCACTGGCCGACGGTATGGGTGGGCACGCCGCGGGCGAGGTGGCCTCCCAATTGGTGATCGCCGCCCTGGCCCACCTCGACGACGATGAACCCGGCGGCGACCTGCTGAGCAAGCTCGACGCCGCGGTGCGCGAGGGCAACTCCGCGATCGCCGCGCACGTGGAGGCCGACCCCGAGCTCGAGGGCATGGGCACCACGTTGACCGCAATCCTGTTCGCGGGCAACCGACTTGGCTTGGTGCACATCGGAGACTCACGCGGCTACATGCTGCGCGACGGGGAGCTGACCCAGATCACCAAAGACGACACGTTCGTCCAGACGCTCGTCGACGAGGGTCGCATCACCGCCGAGGAGGCGCACAGTCATCCGCAGCGGTCGTTGATCATGCGCGCGCTGACCGGCCACGAGGTCGAGCCCACGCTCATCATGCGGGAGGCGCGCGCAGGCGACCGCTATCTGCTGTGCTCCGACGGCCTGTCCGACCCGGTCAGCCACGAGACCATCCTCGAGGCGTTGCAGATCTCCGACGTCGCCGAAAGTGCCGACCGGCTCATCGAATTGGCGCTGCGCGGCGGCGGTCCCGACAACGTCACCGTCGTGGTGGCCGACGTCATCGACAACAACGCCCACGACTACGGGCAGACCCAACCGATCATCGCCGGTGCGGTATCGGGTGATGACGACCAACCACCACCCAACACCGCGGCCGGTCGCGCGTCGGCGTTCAACCCGCGACGCAACGAGGCCAAGCGCGCGCTACCGGAACCGGAGGAACCGCCGCGACCGCCCAAGTCGCGGCGGCGAATGTTCATCGCCGCCGCCCTCGTGGTACTGGTCGTCCTTGCCGGACTGGCCGTCGGTCGCGAGATCATCCGCAGCAACTTCTACGTCACCGCCCATGACGACGTCGTCTCGATCATGCGAGGTGTGCCCGGATCGATCCTCGGCTACCCGCTGCAGGAGCCGTACCGAAAGGGCTGCCTGACCGAACGCAACGGGCTGACGCTGATCAGTCCCGGCCAGGAACCGCGCGACTGTCAGCCATTTCGGGTGAGCGACCTCAAACCGTCCGAACAGCGACAGGTCATCTCCGGTCTGCCGACCGGGTCGGAGGATCAGGCGATCACCCAGATCAACCAGCTGGCGCGCGATTCTCTGCTGCCGATCTGCACGCCGCCGCCACCACCGGCGCCGCGCACCACTGCGCCGCATAGTCCGGGGCCGCCGAATTCACCTGGGCTGCCGAACAATCCACCCCCTCGTGGTGAGGAGGGCACTCCGGCACCCGAGACCCCCCGCACGGTGACACCGCCGCCTCCGACACCGAAACCGCCGCCTGCGCCGGAGTCTCCGCGGGCCGAACCGGGCACACCGCCGCCGCCCGAATCTCCGGAGGCACCGACTCCCAAACCGCCGCCACCCCCGACCGTCACCGCGCTCTCTTAGAAATGGACGACGGGGTTTGCGTTCTGTCGGCCGTCCCGTCCACGATCCGGTCATGTGGCAACTGTGGT
>NZ_LZIK01000070.1:0-147942 GCF_001667105.1 Mycobacterium sp. 852002-51152_SCH6134967
GGGCGGTTCGGGCGGCTTGGGCTCGAACGTCTGGTTCACCCAGAACAGCGCCACGAACGCCGCGATGAGCACGACCGTCGACACCCGCATCCGGCCGAAACGGGCGCTCAGCCAGTTCCTCACTTCTTCTGCTCCGCGGAGCCCTGCGTCTCATTGCCGGCGCCGCCGTCTGTCGCCGGGTGGACGATGGCGCCCACCGTCGGTGTCACACTGTCGGTCGGCGACACGATCCCGGCGCGGCGTAGCTCGGCGACCACCAACACGCGAATACGCCTGCCGACTTCGAACTGCTTACCGGGAAGTGTGCGCGCGACCATCCGCAGGTTCACCGTCTCGAGCCCGATGCTCTCGACACCCATCAGCTGGGGCGCGTCGAGCATGAGTGCGCTGAGTTGCGGATCGTCTGTTGCTTTGCGCGCGACAGTGTGCAGGAGCTCGTTGACCTCGTTGAGGTCGGATCCCGTCGGCACCGGAATGTCGATGACCGCGCGCGCCCAGTCCTTCGACAGGTTGAGCGATCGAACGATGTTGCCGTTGGGGATGGTGTACATCTCACCTTCGGCGGTGCGCAGTTTGGTGACCCGCAACGTCACCTCTTCGACCGTTCCGAGCGACTCCTCGGGTGCACCGACCATGCTGAGCTGCACCAGATCGCCGAAGCCGTACTGCTTTTCGGTGATGATGAAGAAACCGGCCAGCAGGTCCTGGACCACTTTCTGCGCACCGAAGCCCAGCGCGGCGCCCAGCACCGCGGCGGGCGCGACCAGCGACCCGATCGGGATCGCGAGCGTGTCGGTGATCTGCACTGCCACGATGATGAACAACAAGGCGACCGTGACCCACGAGATCACCGAAGCGACGGCCTGCCGGTGCTTGGCGCTCTCCGAACGCACCAGCTGATCGCTTTCCAGGTATTCGGCGTCGATGCGGCTCACGATCCGCTGTGCCGCCCAGTTGATGAACCGCGCTGCGAGCAGTCCGCCGATCAACAGCAGTGCGATCGTCACACCGCGGTCGAGAATCCAGTTGCCGATGTTGCCCTTCCAGAAGCCTTCCCAGCGCTCCCCCAGGGACAGTGCGATCAGACTGTTATCCATCGTCTTGACTCTTGCGCCAACGAATGCCCGCCTCGAGGAACCCGTCGAGGTCGCCGTCGAGCACCGCGGCGGGGTTGCCGACCTCGTACTCGGTGCGCAGATCCTTGACCATCTGGTAGGGGTGCAGCACGTAGGACCGCATCTGGTTGCCCCACGAGCTGCCACCGTCGCCCTTGAGGGCATCCATCTCGGCGCGCTCTTCTAAGCGCTTGCGTTCCAACAACTTTGCCTGCAAGACCCGCATCGCCGAAACCTTGTTCTGCAACTGCGACTTCTCGTTTTGACAGGTCACCACGATGCCTGTCGGGATGTGGGTCAGCCGGACCGCCGAGTCGGTGGTGTTGACCGACTGGCCACCGGGGCCGCTGGAGCGGTAGACATCAACGCGCACATCGCTTTCCGGGATGTCGATGTGGTCGGTCGTCTCCACCACCGGCAGCACTTCGACGTCGGCGAACGACGTCTGCCTGCGGCTCTGGTTGTCGAACGGGCTGATGCGCACGAGGCGATGGGTGCCCTGCTCGACCGACAGGGTGCCGTAGGCGAACGGTGCGTGCACCGCGAACGTCGCGCTCTTGATGCCCGCCTCTTCGGCGTAGGAGATGTCAAAGACTTCCACGGGATAGTCGTGCTGTTCGGCCCAGCGGATGTACATGCGCATCAGCATCTCGGCCCAGTCTGCGGCGTCCACCCCGCCGGCGCCCGAGCGGATCGTGACGACGGCCTCGCGCTCGTCGTACTCGCCGGACAGCAGGGTGCGCACCTCCATCGCCTCGATGTCCTCGCGCAGCTTGGCCCGCTCGGCGTCGGCCTCTGCGAGTTCCTCCTCGCTGCCGTCTTCGGCGGCCAGCTCGTACATCACCGGCAGGTCGTCGAGGCGCTGCCGGAGTTCCTCGACGCGCCGCAGCTCCCCCTGGGTGTGCGACAGCTCACTGGTGACCTTCTGAGCGCGCGTCTGGTCGTCCCACAGGTTCGGGTCGGAGGCCTCGTGCTCGAGCTTCTCGATGCGACCGCGGAGGCCTTCGACGTCGAGCACCCGCTCCACCGTGGTCAGGGTGGAGTCGAGGGCAGCGAGGTCGGCTTGACGGTCAGGATCCACGGGAGTTCAGGTTACCTGTGAGCCGACACGCGCCGGTTCTCGCGACTGGCGGCAACGAGGCCCGTCCGCGTTCTAGCATCGGATGCGTAACCAGCCGGCCCCGACGCGACAGCCCCTTGCAGCGAGGCCGGGCAGCGAGAAGGAAGCTTCGACAAAAGGTGTCCATGCGCCCCTACCACGTGGCGATCGTCGGCTCAGGGCCTTCGGGTTACTTTGCCGCGGCGTCGTTACTCAAGTTCGCCGATTCCCAGGACGACGCCGACGTGCGCGTCGACATGCTCGAGATGTTGCCGACCCCGTGGGGGCTGGTGCGCTCGGGTGTGGCACCCGACCATCCGAAGATCAAGTCGATCAGCGCCCAGTTCGAAAAGACTGCGTTGGATCCGCGATTCCGCTTCTTCGGCAACGTCGCGGTCGGCGAGCACGTGCACCCCGCCGAGTTGGCCGAACAGTACGACGCGGTGATCTACGCCGTCGGCGCCCAATCCGACCGGGCGCTGGGGATTCCCGGTGAGGACCTGCCCGGCAGCGTCGCCGCCGTCGATTTCGTCGGCTGGTACAACGCCCACCCGCATTTCGAGGAGATCGCACCCGACATCTCCAGCGGTCGCGCCGTGGTGATCGGCAACGGCAACGTCGCCTTGGACGTGGCGCGGATTCTCGTCACCGATCCCGACGTGCTGGCCGCGACGGACATCGCCGACCACGCGTTGAAGTCACTGCACGACCGCGGGGTGGAGGAGGTCCTCGTCATCGGGAGACGGGGGCCGTTGCAGGCGCCGTTCACCACGTTGGAGCTGCGCGAACTCGGGCACCTCGAGGGGCTCGGCGACGTCGACGTCATCATCGATCCCGCCGACTTCGCCGACATCACCGACGACGACCTCGAAGCGGCGGGTAAGACCGTACGCAACAACATCAAGGTGCTGCGCGGCTATGGGGAACAGACACCGAAGAACGCCAAGCGGCGCATCGTTTTCCGTTTCCGCACCTCCCCAATCGAGATCAAGGGAGACGGTCGCGTCGAATCGATCGTGCTCGGCCGCAACGAGCTGGTCGAGGAGAACGGCCGCATCGTGGCCAAGGACACCGGTGAACGCGAGGAGGTGCCGGCCCAGCTCGTGGTGCGCGCGGTCGGCTATCGCGGGGTTCCGACGCCCGGCCTGCCGTTCGACGAGCGCAGCGGCACGATCCCGCACACCCACGGGCGCGTCGAAGGCAGCCGCAACGAGTACGTGGTCGGCTGGATCAAGCGCGGGCCGACGGGTGTCATCGGCAGCAACAAGAGCGATTCGCAGGAGACCGTCGACACGCTGATCACCGACCTGTCGGCCGCACAACTCGCCGACTTCGCCGAGGACCATTCGCGGCGGCTGGCCGAATGGTTGGTCGAACGGCAGCCGAAGGTGATCACCGATGACCACTGGCGGCTGATCGACGAGTACGAGCGGTCAGCAGGCGAACCGCACGGGCGTCCGCGCGTAAAGCTGACAACCGTGGCCGCGATGTTGAGGATCGGGCACGGCTGAGCATCGGCTCGTCGTGCACCACGCTTGAAGCCTCAGGAATAGGGCGGTGGCGGCGCCTCGGGTGGCGGGGCTTGCGGCGCGAATCGCCAGTTGTCCGGGTTCTTCGGCGAGTAGACGACGGGAAACAGTTGGCCCATCGTCGGCCAGTCGTCGACGTCGACCTCGAGCCGTTGGTAGACGACATGCTCGTTGACCGTGGGCCCGTTGATGACGCCGGTGATCGTGACGTACTGCGGCCCAGTGACCTCGGCTGGTCGCGGGCTGACGCCGGTGACCAGCAGTTGACCCGAGGGCCAGTCAGTCGGTGTGCCGCGACGGCGCATCAGCATCGGTCGGGCCAGCAGCACCAGCGCACCGACGATCAGCAGTATCACCGCGAATTCCCACATCCCGACATGGTAGGACGACAGGCATGGATCCCGACGCGGACGATCTGGCATTGGCGCTCGCTCTGGCCGATGAAGCCGATGCTCGGACCACGGCCCGCTTCGGCGCGGTCGACCTCGTCGTCGAGACCAAACCCGACCTGACGCCGGCCACCGATGCCGACCTCGAAGTCGAATCGATGATCCGGGAGCGACTCGGCGAGCAGCGCCCGGCCGATTCGGTGTTCGGCGAGGAGTTCGGCGGCACGAAGGAGTTCGTGGGCAGGCAGTGGGTCGTCGACCCGATCGACGGCACCAAGAACTTTGTCCGCGGGGTACCGGTGTGGGCGACGCTGATCGCGTTGCTTCGCGACGGCGTACCCGTGCTCGGCGTGGTGAGTGCACCCGCGCTGCACCGACGGTGGTGGGCGGTGTCCGGGCGGGGTGCGTACGCGCAGGTGTCCGGGCAGCCGCAGCGACGGCTGAGCGTCTCGAAGGTTCAGGACCTCGGCTCGGCGAGTTTGGCGTTCTCCAGCCTCTCCGGGTGGGCCGACCGCGGCATCCGCGACCGGTTCGTCGCGCTGACCGACGCGGTGTGGCGAGTGCGCGGCTACGGCGACTTCTACAACTACTGCCTGGTCGCCGAGGGCGCCGTCGACATCGCGATGGAGCCCGAAGTCTCGACGTGGGACCTGGCGCCGCTCGACGTCCTGGTGCGCGAGGCCGGCGGCCGCTTCACCAATCTCACAGGTGAGTCCGGTCCGCACGGCGGCAGCGCGGTCGCGACCAACGGGCTGCTGCACGACGCCGTGCTGCGCAGCTTGTCGGCACCTGAGCTGTGAGTTCGACAACAACTTACCGATGAGTCAGTTCCGATACCTTACTCTGGAGTCAGTTCGACGAGTTCGGACGTCACAAATCGAAGCGAGGCAGTCGAAATGAGTAAAGCCCTGCCGTCGAAAAACGGATCCAAGTCGAAGCGAAGCGACAAAGAAAGCGCAGTCGGCCTGAAGAAGCACAAGCGGTCGGCGACCGATCTCGGTCTGGCGCTGGTCACTCCCCTGGTCGGCCAGGAGTTCCTGGACCGCCACAACCTGCGCGATCCGCTCAACCGTGGATTGAAGTACGGCGTCAAGCAGGTGTTCTCGTTCGCGGGCGCGGCCAGCAGGCAGTTCAAGCGAGTGTCGGGTAACCAGAGCGGACCGACGCGGCTGAAGAAGAGCGGTTCGGATTACTTCGACCTCACCCCCGACGACGAACAGCAGATGATCGTCGAGACGGTCAGCGAGTTCGCCGAGGAGGTCATCCGTCCCGCGGCGCGCGAGGCCGACGAGTCAGCCGACTACCCCGTCGACCTCGTGGCGAAGGCATCCGAACTCGGCATCACCGCGATCAACGTGCCCGAGGACTTCGAGGGCATCGCCGCGCACCGCGCAGCCGTCACCAACGTGTTGGTCGCCGAGGCACTGGCATACGGCGACATGGGCCTCGCGTTGCCCATCCTGGCCCCCGCGGGTGTCGCGTCGGCGCTCACGCACTGGGGCAGCGCCGATCAGCAGGCCACCTATCTGAAAGAGTTTGCGGGCGAGAACGTTCCGCAGTCCTGCGTGGCGATCGCCGAACCGCGAGCGCTGTTCGATCCCACCGCGTTGAAGACTACCGCGGTCCGCACCCCGAGCGGGTACCGCCTCGACGGGGTCAAGTCGCTTGTGCCGGCCGCCGCCAATGCCGAACTGTTCATCGTCGGAGCGCAACTCAACGGCAAGCCCGCGCTATTCATCGTCGAGTCGTCGTCGAAGGGTCTGAGCATCACGCCCGACCCGGGTATGGGTATCCGCGGAGCGGCGACCGGCCAGGTCGCGCTCGACGGGGTCACGGTGCCGCTGTCGGCCCGCCTCGGCGAGGACGGCGCAACGGATGAGGACTACTCGGAGGCGCTCGCGCTGTCGCGGCTCGGCTGGGCGGCACTCGCCGTAGGCACCGCTCACGCGGTGCTCGACTACGTCGTCCCATATGTCAAGGAACGGAAGGCCTTCGGTGAACCGATCGCGCACCGTCAGGCGGTCGCGTTCATGTGCGCCAACATGGCGATCGAGTTCGACGGTCTGCGCTTGATCACGTGGCGCGGCGCGTCGCGAGCCGATCAGGGTCTGCCGTTCGCCCGCGAGGCCGCGCTGGCCAAACGGCTGGGCACCGACAAGGGCATGCAGATCGGCCTGGACGGTGTGCAGCTGCTCGGCGGCCACGGCTACACCAAGGAACATCCCGTCGAGCGGTGGTATCGCGATCTGCGCGCTATCGGCGTCGCCGAGGGTGTCGTAGTTATCTAGTCTCACGAGCGGAAGTCGAATCATGGCAATCAACTTGGAGCTGCCGCGCAAGCTCGAGGCGGTCATCGAGAAGGCCCATCAGGGGGCCGCGGAGATGCTGCGCCCGATCTCTCGCAAGTGGGATCTGCGCGAGCACGAGTATCCGGTGGAGCTGGACACCCTGGCCACCCTGTTCGAGGGCATCCAGGACGCCAAGGCGTTCGCGTTCGCAGGCGCCGAGGCGTTCGCGGGCGGTGACGAGCCCAGGGACGCCAACCACAACGGCGCGAACATGTCGGCCGTACTCAACGTGATGGAGATCAGTTGGGGCGACGTGGCTTTGATGCTGTCGGTGCCGCGCCAGGGGCTCGGTAACGCGGCGATCTCCAGCGTGGCCACGCCCGAACAGCTCGAGCGGCTGGGCAAGGACGTGTGGGCCGCGATGGCGATCACCGAACCGGACTTCGGCTCCGATTCAGCGGCGGTGTCGACGACGGCGAGGCTGGACGGCGACGAGTACGTGATCAACGGCGAGAAGATCTTTGTCACGGCCGGGTCCCGCGCCACCCACATCGTGGTGTGGGCGACGCTGGACAAGTCGCTGGGCCGTGCGGCGATCAAGTCGTTCATCGTTCCGCGAGAACATCCCGGGGTGACGGTCGAACGACTCGAGGACAAGCTCGGCATCAAGGCCTCCGACACCGCGGTGATCCGATTCGACAATGCCCGGATCCCCAAGGACAACCTGTTGGGTAGCCCGGAGATCCACGTGGAGAAGGGTTTTGCCGGGGTCATGGAGACCTTCGACAACACTCGGCCCGTGGTCGCCGCGATGGCCGTCGGCATTGCCCGCGCCGCCCTCGAGGAGCTGCGCAAGATCCTCACCGAGGCCGGCATCGAGATCTCCTACGACAAGCCGTCGCACGCACAGAGCGCACCCGCCGCGGAGTTCCTGCGCATGGAATCCGATTGGGAGGCCGCGTATCTGCTGATGGTGCGCTCGGCGTGGCAGGCCGACAACGACATTCCGAACTCGAAGGAAGCGTCGATGGGCAAGGCGAAGGCCGGCCGGGTGGCCAGCGACGTCACGCTGAAGGCGGTCGAACTGGCCGGCACGGTCGGGTACTCGGAGGTCACCCTGCTGGAGAAGTGGGCCCGCGACAGCAAGATCCTCGACATCTTCGAGGGCACCCAGCAGATTCAGCTGTTGGTGGTGGCGCGCCGACTGCTCGGCTTGTCGTCGGCCGAGCTCAAGTAGGCGGCTGGCCCACCGTTTGTGAATCTGGCGACGGAAATCCCGAAAAAGCGTGGCTGATTTCATAATTGGCGCATGACCGGCCTAGAACTCTCTAGAACCCGTCGTGCACGACCACACGGGTGCGGCCGGTGACGCCGCCGATGATCGTGCGCAAGGTGTGCGGCGCCTCGAACACCGGGACGTCCCTGGTGATGTCGGTGAGATGCTTCGGCTTGAGCTCGCCCTCGATCTGCTTCCAGATCTCACGACGCGGCCCGATCGCGAGCTGTACGGAGTCGATGCCCGCCAAGGTGACGCCGCGCAGGATGAACGGCATCACGGTTGTGGGAAGGTCGGCCGACCTAGCCAACCCCGAGATCGCCGCGACACCCGCGTAATTGAGGGTGCTCAGCGCGTATGCGAGGGTGTCGCCCCCGACGCTGTCGACGACGCCGGTCCATTTCGACTTACCCAGCGGGCGGACCTTCTCCCCTTCCTCGGGTAGGCGTCCGATCACCTGGTAGGCGCCCAGGCCCATGAGATAGTCGTGCGCCTCGGCCTTCCCGGTGGATGCGATCACTTCGTAGCCCAGACCGGCCAGCAGGTCGACACTGATGCTGCCGACGCCTCCGGTCGCACCGGTGACCAGTACGGGCCCGTCCTGCGGTCGCACGCCATGGTCGCGAATTGCGTTGACGCTCATGGCCGCGGTGAAGCCGGCTGTGCCGATCGCGGCGGCCTCCGCCGTCGTCAACGCGCAAGCCGGGGAACGCAAGAGTCCCCGGACGCGTGCCGCGTCCGGGGACTCCTGACGTGTCTTACGAACCGAGATGCGAGATCAGGTCAGGCTTCATCTCCTGCAACTGAGCACCCCAGTACTCCCAGCTGTGCGTGCCGTAGGGCGGGAAGTTGAACACACCGTTGTTGCCGCCCGCGGCGATGTAGTTGTCACGGAACGTGATGTTCGTGCGGATGGTCAGGCCCTCGAGGAACTCGGCGGGCAGGTTCGCGCCACCGAGCTCGTTGGGCGTGCCGTTACCGCAGTAGACCCAGAGTCTGGTGCCATTGGCCACCAGTGCCGGGATCTGAACCATCGGGTCGTTGCGCTTCCACGCGCTGTTCGGGTCCTCGGTGCGGCCCCACATGTCGTTGGCGTCGAAACCGCCCGCGTCGCCCATGGCCATGTTGATCAGGAACGGCCACTGGCCCTCGGACGGGTTGAGGAACGCCGACAGTGCCCCGGCATAAACGAACTGGTCGGGGTGATAGACCGAGAGGATCATCGCGGAGTTGCCGGACATCGACAGGCCGACGGCGGCGTTGCCCGTCGTCGACACGCCCCTGTTGGCGGACAGCCACTGCGGCAGCTCGCTGGTCAGGAACGTCTCCCATTTGTAGGTCTGGCAGCCGGCCTTACCGCACGCCGGCGCATACCAGTCGGAGTAGAAGCTCGACTGGCCGCCGACCGGCAGGACCAGCGACAGCGGCGTCTCGTAGAACCACTCGAACGCCTGGGTCTCCAGGTCCCAGCCGTTGTAGTCGTCGCGAGCACGCAGTCCGTCGAGAAGGTACACCGCCTTGGAGCCGGTGCCCTTCTGGAACTGCACCTTGATGTCGCGTCCCATCGACGGGGACGGCACCATCAGGTACTCGACCGGCAGGCCGGGCCGGGAGAACGCCCCAGCGGTGGCTGACTGGCCGGCCAGGCTCACGAATCCCGGTAGCAGGGCCGCCGCGATGGCCGCCACCGCGAAGCGACGCGCCCATGGGCCGCGAATCTTGTCAATCAAGCTCATACTGCAAGTCCATCCATCTTCCGGTTTGCCACTTTGGAGGCCGTTCCGTCTGCGATCGAGCGATCGCCATCGACACCGCAGCAATGTGTGCACTGCGTTGTCATGCCCGCTCGACTGAGCCCGGGGCCGTCGAGCGGACCGAGAAAATTTCAGTTGTCGCGTGTGCAGTAAAACATGATGATCAGCGCAGGAGAAACCCAGGGCCGTGTGGCGCGCCGGATTTTGCGAGCAAATTACCACTGATACGACGGTCGGAAATGGCTACGACCGGGCATCGATGGGCCGATCGCGGCACCCGTAGGCTGCGGTCATGGCACCGGCCCGCACGCCGCGACTGTCGGTCGACGACTGGATTCAGGCCGGATACGAGATTCTCGCCGAGCAGGGCATCAAGGCGCTCAAGCTGGATGCGCTGTGCGAGCGTGTCGGCGCCACCAAGGGCAGCTTTTACTGGCACTTCCCCGATATGGCCGGCTATCGATCCACGCTGGTTCGGGCGTGGGGCGAGGTGCGCGACGACGACCGGCGCCATTTCGCGGCGCTGAGCGACCTGCCGCCGCGCGAGCGGCTCTCGCAAATGATGAGTGCGCTGGTGGATGCCCGGCATCGGACGCTGGAACGGGCGATGCGGGAGTGGGCGCGAACCGACGAAGAGGTCGCCGCGGGGGTGCGGGCGTCGGATCGGCGGATCCTCGAGGCGGTGCGCGAGGCGTTCGTCGACGACGGCTTCGACCCCGATGAGGCCGATCTGCGCGCGAACGCCACCTTCGCGGCGGGGATCGGTTTCTTGCATCTGTCCGGCGCGAGAGCCAGCAGCAAGGCTGCGGCGCGGCGGGAACGGTTCCTCGACATCATGCTCACGCGGTAGTTCGCGCACGCTCAGTGCGCGACGAGCGTGCGCATGACGTCGGTATTCGGCGGCGTGTCGGGTGCAGACATGCCCGCTCGGCCGGTCGAGGGCGGGGCCTGCGCTCCATACAAAAAAGTATGGTAGCGTTCGACCATGACGGCCGCTCCGGCTCTCCCCCTTGTCGACGCCGGGTTCGTCGGTCGGCTCGCCGAGCGGGCACCGGAGGCCGAGCGGCTGCGCCAGTTGCCGGTCGCGACGGTCGATGAACTGACCGCATCGGGGCTCACCGACCTGCTGGTGCCCGCGCGATACGGGGGCATGCAGGCGCCGCTGCCGGCGATCCTCGATCCGGTCCGACGAATGGCACACGGCTGCGCGTCGAGCGCGTGGACCATCGGCTTCTATGTCCTGCACAACTGGATTTTGGCGTTGTTCGACGAGCGGGCCCAGGAAGAGGCCTTCGCGGACCGACCGTTTCTCGCCCCAGCTCCCCTGGCGCCGACCGGTCGAGGGCTGCCCACCGACGGCGGGATCCGACTGAGCGGCCGCTGGTCGTGGGCCACTGGCGTGATGCACGGCAACTGGATCATGGTCGGTGCGCTGTGTGGCCCCGACGACGCGATCTTCCCGGCGCTCGCGCTGCTGCCCATCGAAGACGTCGCGATCGAGGACGTGTGGCACACCGACGGCATGCGCGCCACCGGCTCCAACGACGTCGTGATCAGCGACGCGTTCGTCCCGGAACACCGATTGGTCCGCGTCGTCGACATCTACACCGGTACCGCGCCCGGCGCGGCGCTGCACGATGCCGACACCTACCGCTGGCCGATGGTGCCCGCCTTGGCGCTGTTGGCGGCGATGCCGGCGCTGGGCGGCGCCGAACGTGTCGCCGACATCTACGCCGAGCGGTTGTCGGAACGGGCGCTCGCGTATGAGGGCGTCATGCAGAAGGACAAGCCGATCGCGCAGGCCCGCCTCGGAGAGGCCGAGGTGCGTCTGCGGGCGCTGCGCGGCCTTCTGGCCGACACCATCGCAGAGATCGAGGCCATCGTCGCGACCGGCGATCCGGTACCGAGACCGGTGCGCGGGGCGGCCCGGATGGCCGCGGCGCACATCGTCCACGAGTCGCGACACGTGATCGGGCTGTTGCTCGAGGCGTCGGGTGCCAGCGCGCATTTCGTCGACAACCCGCTGCAACGGATCAAGCGCGACGTCGACGTGGTGGCCGGGCACGTGGTCTTCGACTACGACACGAGCCGAGAGCTCGCAGGAGCCCTGAGATTGGGAATGAAAGTGTCACGAACCGCGATGGTGTGATCGGAGGGGAACCCATGGCCGAGGACTTGCGCGACCAAGTCACCAAGATGTTCCAGAAGAACGTCATGAACCCGATGATGCGGCTCCTGCCGTTCCAGACGTTGCTGGAGACGACGGGTCGCAAGAGCGGCCAACCTCGTCGCACTCCGCTGGGTGGGCGGCGGGTGGGCAATGAGTTCTGGTTCGTCTCCGAGTTTGGCGAGAAGTCGCAATACGTCAAGAACATTCAGGCCGATCCCGCCGTGCGGGTTCGCTTGAACGGCAAGTGGCACAAGGGAACCGCACACATCGTGGCCGACGATGACGCGCGTGAGCGGTTGCGCTCGCTGCCGCAGTTCAACAGCTTCGGCGTGCGGACCTTCGGCACCAACCTGCTCACCATCCGCGTCGATCTCGAGGATTGACTGGCGGCGTAAGTAAAACTAAAGTCAGTTTTAGTTCTTGGTCGCGGGTGTCCCCCGCGCCCCGCCGTCATCGTCGATGGAGCCAATCATGGAATCGTTTGTCCACCTGCGCAAAGGCCGCACTCCCAAGCGCTTGCACGCCGACCTCGACGGCCTCAAGGACGACGAACTCGGCCGTGGCGGATTCGTCGGCCGCACCGCCAACATCTACCGCCGCCACGACCCCACCGCATACCGGGCGTCGGGACCGCTGCGTCCGGTCGATGTGATGACCAGCGAGCTCAAGCCCAGCGACGCCACCGACGCCGCGGGCACGCCGCTGCTGTTGTTCAGCAACCCCGACTGCCGCATCTCGTTGAGCCGGCGCAGCGAGGAGATGCCGTTCTACGTGCGGCACGTCGACGGGGACCTGTTGTCGTTCGTGCACCGGGGTTCTGGTCGGCTCGAGACGGAGTTCGGACCGCTGCGCTACCGAGAGGGCGACTGGGTCTACGTGCCGAAGGCGACGACGTGGCGCCAGGTTCCCGACGAGGAAACGACGTTGCTGATGATCGAGGCCACCGCCGAGTTCCGCGTCCCACCGCCCGGGCCGCTCGGCAGGCACTTCCCGTTCGACCCGTCACAGACGACGGTGCCCGAACCCCAGCCGCTCGACGACGGCCACGGCCCACAGGTCGACGGAGAATACGAAGTCCGCCTCGTCCACGAGGGTGGGCCGACATCGCTGTTCTACCAACACAATCCGATCGACGTCGAAGGATGGCGCGGCGACAACTTCCCGTTCACCTTCAACATCGCCGATTACAACGTGATCGCCAGCGAGAGCGTGCACCTGCCGCCGACCGTGCATTTGTTCATGGAGGCGACGGGTGTGGCGGTGATGAACTTCCTGCCCCGGCCCGCCGAGAGCGTTCCCGGCACCGAGCGTCCGCCGTGGTACCACCGCAACGTCGACTTCGACGAGGTCTCCTTCTTCCACGGCGGCGACCTGTTCGGTATCCCGATGCCGCCCGGGTTGGTCAGCCACGCCCCGCAGGGTGTGCACCACGGCGCACCGGAGAAGGCCCGCGAGCGTGCGCGACGCAAGTTCGACGAACAGGACCGCGTCGGTTGGTACGTCATCTCCGTCGACACGACCCGGCGGCTGACACCCTCGGCAGAGGTGCTCGCCAATGATCTGGGCCAGCACGCATGACCCGGACGACCGAAGCGCCGGTGCGCTACGAATACGACCGCATCCCCTATCTCGTTGCCTACCAGAACACTTCGGGTGTGCGCGACGTGTACGGCGGGGTGGCCGAATTGGTGGTGCTCGAAAGCCACCTGCTGCGACCAAAGGACAAACCCTCCGATACCGTGCTGGTGTTCATGCATCCGATCGGCGGCGGCGCGTACCTGCCGATGATGAACGGGCTCGCACGGGCGGGACACCATGTCATCTACTGCAACAGTCGATTTCGCGGCACCGACTCCGCGCTGCTGATGGAGAAGGTCGTCGAGGACCTCGGCGAATGCATCAAGGACGCCAAGAACCGCTTGGGCTATTCGAAGGTGGTGCTGGCCGGATGGAGCGGCGGTGGCTCACTGTCGGCGTTCTACCAGCAGCAGGCCCAGCACCCCACGATCACCGCCAGCCCGTCGGGTGACGGGCCGGATCTGACCAAGCTCGACCTCATACCCGCCGACGGGTTGATGCTGCTGGCCGCCCACATCAGCCGCCACGGCACCCTGACCGAGTGGCTCGACGCGTCGATCCTCGACGAGTCCGATCCCACCAAGCGCGATCCAGAACTGGATCTGTACAACCCGGACAATCCGAACCAGCCGCCCTACTCGCAGGAGTTCCTCGACCGCTACCGCAAGGCGCAGATCGACCGCAACCGACGAATCACCAAGTGGGTCAAGGGAAAACTGGACGCGCTGAAGGCCGCGGGGCGGCCCGAGGACGAGTTCGCGTTCGTCGTGCACGGCACGATGGCCGACCCCCGCTGGCTCGACCCCGCCGTCGACCCGAACGAACGCACCCCCGGGACCTGCTACCTGGGTGACCCTCAGGTGGTGAACAACAGCCCGGTCGGGCTGGCCCGGTTCTGCACACTGCGCAGCTGGCTGTCGCAGTGGAGCTACGACGACGCCAACGGCGACGCCGTGGCGTGCGGCCCGGACATCGCGGTGCCGACCCTGGTTATCGGCAACCTCGCCGACGACGCGTGCACACCGAGCCACACGCGCAGGCTGTACGAGGCGATCGGGCATCATGACAAGGAGATGCACGAGATTCCGGGCGCGAACCACTATTACGCCGGCGCCGACCAGCGCGACAAGCTGCGCGAAGCCGTCGGCGTCGTCACCGACTGGCTGCACAGGCACGGCTTCTCATCGGCGGGCTGGAGCGAAGCGACCCGGGGTTCAACACAGTGAGCGTGACGGGTCCGCTGGACGGCATCCGCGTCATCGAGGTCGGCACGCTGATCTCGGGGCCGTTCGCAGGACGCCTGCTCGGCGACATGGGCGCCGAAGTGATCAAGATCGAGCCGCCGGGCGCGCCGGATCCGCTGCGCACATGGGGCCAGGCCGAGCTCGACGGGCATCACTTCTTCTGGACCGTGCACGCGCGCAACAAGAAAGCCGTCACGCTGAACCTGCGGACCGAAGCTGGCCGCGCCCTGTTCCTCGACCTCGTCGAGCACTCCGACATCATCGTCGAGAACTTCCGGCCGGGCACGTTGGAGAAGTGGAACCTGGGCTACGACGTGCTGCGCGAACGCAATCGGGGCATCATCCTGGTCCGCGTGTCCGGTTACGGGCAGACCGGACCCGAGGCGCACAAGGCCGGATATGCCTCGGTCGCCGAGGCGGCCAGCGGCCTGCGGCACATGAACGGTTTTCCCGGCGGCCCGCCGCCTCGGCTGGCGCTGTCGCTGGGCGACAGCCTCGCGGGCATGTTCGCCGCGCAGGGCGCGTTGGCGGCGCTGTACCGCCGCTCGGTGACCGGCGACGGCCAGGTCGTCGACGCGGCGCTCACCGAGGCGTGCCTGGCGGTCCAGGAATCCACCATCCCCGACTACGACGTCGGTGGTGTGGTGCGCGGCCCGTCGGGGACGCGACTGGAGGGCATCGCCCCGTCGAACATCTACCGCAGCGCCGACGGCGGCTGGGTGGTGATCGCGGCCAACCAGGACACCGTCTTTCGCCGGCTGTGTGAGGCGATGGGTCGTCCCGAACTTGCCACCGACGACCGGTTCGAAAATCACGTTGCGCGCGGCCGTAACCAGGACGAACTGGACAAGATCATCGGTGGCTGGGCCGCCGAACGCCAACCCGATGAGATCATCGAAACCCTCAGTGCCGCAGGCGTGATCGCCGGGCCGATCAACACCGTCGCCGAAGTCGTCGAAGATCCGCAGCTTCGGGCCCGGGACATGTTGGTCGAGCACTGGGACGAGCGGGTCGGACGGTCCGTCCTGGGTCCCGGCGTCGTGCCGGTGCTCTCGGAGACGCCCGGGACCGTGCGCTACGCCGGGCCCGCCGCACCCGGTCAACACAACGACGAGGTCTACTGCGGCCTGCTCGGCAGGAGCTCCGCCGAACTCGACGCGCTGAGGGCGGAAGGAGTGCTGTGAACCAGGAACACGTGCAGATACGGGATGTTTCGCTGCGTGACGGACTGCAGATCGAGGACCCGATTCCGTTGTCGGCCAAGCTCGAACTGTTGGCCGCCGTTGCCGCCACCGGGGTCCGCGAGATGGAGGCGACGGCGTTCGTCTCGCCGTCGAAGGTGCCCGCCCTGGCCGACGCCGCCGACCTCGCCACGCATCTGCAGGAGTACCGCGACTCACACGGCATCGAGTTCTCCGCGCTGGTGGCCAGCCCGAACGGGGCCAAACGCGCGATCGCGGCGGGGTTGTCGTCGATCGAGTACGTGGTCTCGGCCGCCGACGGTCACAGCCAGGCCAATGTGGGCCGCACCTCCGCAGAGGCGACGGCGTTGATTCCGGAGATCATCTCGATCGCGCACGACAGCGGGGCCAGCGTGGAGGTCATCGTCGCCACCACGTGGGACTGCCCGTTCGACGGCCCGACGCCCCATCAGCGCGTCGTCGATGTGATGACGACCGCGTTGTCGAGCGAGGTCGACCGGTTGGCGATCGCCGACACCATCGGCACCGCCACCCCCCGGCGGGTGACCGAGACGATCGAGGCGTTGCGTCCGCTGGTCGGTGAGATCCCGCTGGGCGCCCACTTCCACAACACCCGCGGCGCCGGGTTGGCCAGTGCTTATGCGGCGGTCACGGCGGGCATCACCCGGCTGGACGCGTCGGTGGGCGGGCTGGGCGGCTGCCCGTTCGCGCCCGGTGCGAGCGGCAACATCGCCACCGAGGACCTGGTATACCTGTTGCGCGACAGCGGGATCGGGGTCGACGTGGACCTGGACACCGCGATCGAGGCGGCCGGCGTGGCGCAGCGCCTGGTCGGACACGATCTTCCGAGCGCGCTGCTACGCGCCGGCGACCGAATCCTGAACTGAGCAGACGTGCCCACCGGACCGTCGCCGACACTGAGCGCCAAGGGCCGCCAGACCCGCGAGGCCATCGAGAAGGCCGCGCGGAAACTGTTCGCAGAACGCGGTTTCCACGGTACGACGCTCGGCGACATCACCTCGGCGGCCGGTAAGTCACCCGCATCGTTCTACCGCTACTTCGCGGACAAGGAAGACCTGTTGGCGGTGCTCGCACAGTCGTTTCTGCGCGAGGTGGTGGCACCATCCGGCGGAGCGCTCGACCTACCCGAATCGCCGGATGACGACGCGTTCTTCCGCACCGTGGTCACCGGCTACTGGAACATGTTCAAACAGAACATCGGGATCATGATCGCGGTCGCACAACTGGCTACGACCCAACCGCGATTCGCCGCCGTGCAGAATGAGTTTCGCCGGTTGGGGATGGATGTGGTGGCCACGTCGGTGCGGCGCGCACAGGAGCAGGGCTACGGTGCCGAGCTCAACCCCGAGCACACCGCGGCGGCCATCGCGCTGCTGTTCGAGAACTTCACCACCGTCTTCGTCGGAACGTCGGGCCTCGGCATCGAGCTGACCGACGAGGATGCGATCGCGACGCTGTCGAGGATCTGGAAGAAGACGCTGTACGGTTTCTGAACCCCGGAAAGGAAATCACCGTGGATTTCGCCCTGCCCGACCATCTGCCCGCACTCCTTGCCGAGATGGACGCCTTCATCGAGGCGGAGATCAAACCGCTGGAACGCGAGAACATCCAGTACTTCGACAAGCGTCGCGAACATGCCCGTACGGATTGGGACAACGACGGGATCCCCCGGCGGGAATGGGAGGACCTGCTCGACGAGATGCGCAGGCGCGCGGACGCGGCGGGCTGGCTGCGCTACGGGCTGCCGTCCCGGTTCGGTGGCCGCGACGGCAGCAACATCGACATGGCCGTCATCCGCGAACATCTGGCGCACAAGGGTCTCGGGCTGCACAACGACCTGCAGAACGAGTCGTCGATCGTCGGTAACTTCCCGCAGGTCATCATGATGGACCGGTTCGGCACCGACGCGCAGAAGGCCGAGTGGACCGAGGCGTTGATCACCGGAAAACGGTCGATGGCTTTCGGCCTCACCGAACCCGCACACGGTTCGGACGCCACCTGGATGGAGACCACCGCGGTGCGCGACGGTGAGGAGTGGGTCATCAACGGCGCCAAACGATTCAACACCGGTGTGCACCGCGCCACCCACGATCTGGTGTTCGCCCGCACCTCCGGCGAAGCCGGACAGGCCCGCGGCATCACCGCATTCCTGGTGCCCACCGACGCCCCCGGATTCACGGTGCCGTACTACTGGTGGTCGTTCAACATGCCGACCGACCACGGCGAGGTCGAGCTTAAGGACGTCCGGGTGCCCGCCGACGCGGTGCTCGGTGAGATCGACCGAGGCCTGGAGGTGGGCCAGACATTCCTGCACGAGAACAGGATTCGCCAGGCCGCCAGCAGCCTCGGCGCCGCGCAGTTCTGCATCGACCGCGCCGTGCAATACGCGAACGACCGCAAGGTCTTTGGCAAACCGCTGGCGGTGAACCAGGCCGTGCAGTGGCCGCTGGTGGAGTTGCAGACCGAGGCCCAGATGGTGCGTTTGCTGGTGTATTACGCGGCAACGGAGTTGGACCGCAACCACCACATGGAGGTTTCGGACAAGGTGTCGATGGCCAACTACCGCGCCAACCGGCTGGTCTGCGAAGCGGCCGACCGCGCGATGCAGGTGTTCGGCGGCGTCGGCTACAGCAGACACGAACCGTTCGAACACATCTACCGGCATCACCGGCGCTACCGGATCACCGAGGGAGCCGAGGAGATTCAGATCCGGCGGGTGGCACAGCGGCTGTTCGGGTTCGGCAAGCGTTGAACCGCTTACTCGCCGAAGGCCTCACTGGCGTCCTCGGGCCGGTGCTCGGCGAGGCCGTGACCGTCGAGAATCTGCACGCGCTGACCGGCGGCGCGAGCCGCACGACGTGGGCGTTCGATGCGGTCACCGATACGCGTCGCGCCCTGATCCTGCGTACGGGCCCGCCCGACGACATCCACGCGAGCATGGAATTGGAAGCCGCCGTTCAGCAGCGGGCGGCCGCCGCGGGGGCACCGGTGCCCCACATTCTCGCCGCCGACAACTCCCCTGCCGCACTGGGCAATCCGTACCTGATCTGCGACGCCATCGGTGGCGAGACGATCGTGCGCAGGATCTATCGCTCGTTGGACGACTCCGGTCGTGAACGGTTGCTGCACCAGTGCGCCGAGGCGCTGGCCGCCGTTCACCGTGCAGACCGTCAGAGCATCGACGTGCCACCGTCGGACCAGCTGTCGGAGTGGCGCGTCCGGCTCGACGAAATGGGCGACACCACAGCGACGTTCGAGTGGGCCTTCCGCTGGCTTGAGGCCAACCGGCCGGCTCCGTCCCCGCACGTGCTGGTGCACGGTGACTTCCGGATGGGCAACCTGATCGTCGACGACAACGGGCTGGCCGCGGTGCTGGACTGGGAGCTCGTGCACGTCGGTGAGGTCTATGAAGATCTGGCCTGGTTCTGTATCCGGGCATGGCGTTTCGGCGCGCCGGAGCATCACGGTGCCGGCGGGTTGGGCAGCGTCGAGGACTTCCTGGCCGCCTACGAATCCGCCGCGAACACGACCCTCGATCGGGAGGCGTTCCGGTGGTGGTTGACCGTTGCCACGCTGCGGTGGGGCGTCATCTGCAGGTACCAGGCCGAACGTCATCTGTCGGGGCAGGCCGAGTCGGTCGAGCTGGCCGCGATCGGACGGCGCGTCAGCGAAACCGAATGGGACGTTTTGGATCTGCTCGAAGGAGGAGGACCGCGATGACCTGGCTGTACGGCCGCCCGACGGCGGCTGAACTCATCGCCGCCGTCGCCGGCTTCCTCGAGAACGACGTCCGCAACATCACCGGCCCCGACAGCGGGGTGGCCGATGCCGGCCAGGTCAACTTCCACGCCCGCGTCGCGGCCAATGTGTTGCGCATCGTCGAACGCGAACTACTCGACACGTCGTCCGGGGAGGTCACCGACGCTCTGCGCGAGATCGGTTACCACGACGAACCCGAACTGGCCGCGGCGATCCGCTCGGGTGAGCTCGACAGCCGCGCCGCAGAGCTGTTGCCGGTGCTGCGGACGATCGTCCGGCACCGCCTGGACGTCAACCACCCCGGCTACTGACGCGATTTGTGCACATCGAGGAGCGGTGAGCGCTCCCGATCGTGCACAAATCGCGTCAGGGGCGGCGGATTCGGGCCAGCCACGCCGGTTCGTCGACGAGAGTTCCGGGCGCCGATCCGATCGCGTCGGCCTGAGCCGGCTGAACGATGCCGCGGTAGGTGGTCTCCCCCAGCGACTCGAAAACCCACCCGTCTCCGAACGCGCCGCGGATGTCGGATTCGCTGACCTGCGGGCCGAACCCGCGGCCGCGGTCGGAGAGCGCGAGCACGTGGACCAGCCCGCCCGGCCGGCACGCCGCGTGCAGACTGCGCACGTACCTGGCGCGATCGGTGTCGTCGAAGATGTGGAACAGCGCGCTGTCGACGATGGTGTCGTAGGCGGCCTCCCCGAGATCCATCGCGTCGGCGACCTCGAACCGCGCGTCGACGCCCTTGGCCTCGGCGTTTCTGCGGGCATGCTCGACCGCCGAGGGTGCGTAGTCGACGCCGAGCACGTCGTAGCCGAGGCCGGCGAGCAGGATCGTGTGCTCACCGGCGCCACAGCCGACGTCGAGCACCGCGCCCCTGATCAGGCCCGCGCGTTCCAGGCCGACGATCGCCGGCTGCGGCTCGCCGATCACCCACGGTGCGGTTCCGCTCTTGTAGGCGTCGTCGAATAGCGAGAGAGTAGGTGTCACATCCATGCCCGCCAGTGTTCAAGCTCAATCGGTGTTGAGGTCAAGGAGGATCACGTGACCGTTGCCCACGACGTTGTCACCGACGTGGCGGATCGCTTGTTCGCGGCGATCGAGACCGGCGACCGCGACGCCATTTCGCGGCTGTGGCACGACGACGTCGTGGTCTGGAAGGTCGCCGACCGCGACCGTGACAAGGACCGGGCGCTTCGAGTCCTGCACTGGTTCATCGACACCACCTCACAACGCCGATACGAGGTCATCGATCGTCAGCTGTTCGACGGAGGGCTGGTCCAGCAGCACATCCTACACGCGACAGGACACAACGGCGGCGTCATCGCGATGCGCGTGGGCATCATCATCAAGCTGGGCGCCGACGGGCTGATCAGCCGGATCGACGAGTACTTCGACCCAACGGAGATCGCTCCGTTGCTCGAGCCCACCACGTGACCCGGCCGGCCACACCGGCCACAAGCCGATCCGACAAACCGAGCTAGGAGACGACATGGTAAGCCTGAGCGAACTTTTCAGCGATCCCGCCTCGACAGGAACGTGGAAGCTGGACCCGGCTCAGTCCACGATCGCGGTGCGCAGCAAGTCGATGTGGGGCCTGGTACCCGTCAAGGGCCGGTTCACCGAGTTCAGCGGTGACGGCCAATTATCGGCTCCGCAAACGGTTTCCGGACACATCGAGATTAACGCCGCGTCGCTGCGCACCGGTATCCGCAAGCGCGACGAACATCTGCACTCCGCCGATTTCTTTGGCGCAGAAACCCATCCGGAAATCAGCGTGCTCATCACCGGGGCCGACGCGATCGACGGCGACACCATCGACCTGCGCGCCGAACTGACCATCAAGGGCACGACCAAACCCCTGACGCTGCGAACCAAGGTCACACCGGTCGGCGACGGCGGGATGCGGCTGGTCACCGAGGCCACCGTCAACCGGCGAGACTTCGGCGTCGACGGCAACCTGGTGGGCATGATCGGTGACAAGTCGACGATCTCCGGCGACTTGGTGTTCCGGCACACCCGCTAGCCGTACGATCACGACATGGCCGAGTCATCGCGTCCGCTGCGGGTCCTCGTCTACAGCGATAACCCCAGGACCCGAGAAGAGGTACAACTCGCGCTCGGTAAGCGGGTGCATCCGGAGTTGCCAGAGCTGACCTACGTCGAGGTGGCGACGGGCCCCATGGTCATCCGCCAGATGGATGAAGGCGGGTTCGATCTGGTGATCCTCGACGGCGAGGCCACCCCCGTCGGCGGGATGGGAATCGCCAAGCAGCTCAAGGACGAGATCGAGGATTGCCCGCCGATCCTGGTGCTCACCGGCCGTCCCGATGACGCGTGGCTGGCCCGCTGGTCGCGCGCGGAAGCCGCGGTTCCCCACCCGATCGATCCGATCCGACTCGGCGACGCCGTGGCCTCGCTGCTGCGCACCCTGGTGCAATAGCCAGAAAACACGTAAACCCCTGTCGCACTTGCCTATTCGAGGCATGACGACATAGCCACGCGTTGCCAATAGCGATACTAACCAAAAGGTGTGGCGCGCATCCCAAAGGGCGCTAGGGTGTGGGTAAGCTCACATCGAACAGCCCACGAGGGAGCGTTTGCTCGGTATGGATTTGTACACGCCAATCCTGGTGCTTGGCGCTATTGCGGCGGCGTTCGCGGTCGGCTCGGTTGCCATTGCTCTGCTGGTCGGTCCGCGTCGCTACAACAGGGCCAAGCTCGAGGCCTACGAATGCGGCATCGAGCCGGTGCCGCACGGGGGTGCGTCCGGTCAGCCGACCGGCCAGCGGTTTCCGATCAAGTACTACCTGACCGCGATGTTGTTCATCATCTTCGACATCGAGATCGTCTTCCTGTACCCGTGGGCGGTTGCTTTCGACAATCTCGGACTGTTTGCGCTGATAGAGATGCTGCTGTTCATGGCGACGGTGTTCGTGGCCTACGCCTATGTGTGGCGACGGGGAGGTCTGGCATGGGACTAGAGGAGAAGTTGCCGGGCGGGATCCTGCTGTCCACGGTCGAGAAAGTGGCGGGTTACATCCGCAAGGGCTCGCTGTGGCCTGCGACGTTCGGGCTGGCGTGCTGTGCGATCGAGATGATGGCCACGGCAGGCCCGCGGTTCGACATCTCCCGGTTCGGCATGGAGCGGTTCTCGGCCACGCCCCGCCAGGCCGACCTGATGATCGTCGCGGGGCGAGTCAGCCAGAAGATGGCGCCGGTGCTGCGGCAGATCTACGACCAGATGGCCGAGCCGAAGTGGGTTTTGGCAATGGGGGTGTGCGCGTCCTCGGGCGGGATGTTCAACAACTACGCGATCGTCCAGGGTGTCGATCACGTCGTCCCGGTGGACATCTACCTGCCCGGTTGCCCGCCGCGCCCCGAGATGCTGCTGCACGCGATCCTGAAGCTGCACGACAAGATTCAGGAGATGCCGCTCGGCGTGCACCGCGAAGAGGCGATCCGCGAGGCCGAGCAGGCCGCGCTGGCCGTCACGCCGACCATCGAGCTCAAGGGGCTGCTGCGATGACCAGCGGCCCGGGTGAAGAGCAGAACGCGACGAACGGCAACGGCGCCGAAGCGGACGCACCGAAGATCATCAGTGTCCGCCGCGGAATGTTCGGGGTTAAGGGATCGGGCGATACCTCCGGCTACGGGCGCCTGGTGCGGCCCGTCGCGCTGCCCGGCAGCTCGCCACGTCCCTACGGCCGCTATTTCGACGAGGTCGTCGATCGGCTCGCCGAGGTGCTCGGCGAGGACGGTTACGCGGCATCGATCGAGCGGGTCGTGGTGCACCGCGACGAGCTGACCCTCGAGGTGCAGCGTGATCAGTTGCCTATCGTGGCCCGTGCGCTGCGGGACGATCCGCAGTTGCGTTTCGAGTTGTGCCTCGGGGTCAGTGGGGTGCACTACCCCGACAAAGTCGGGCGCGAACTGCACGCGGTGTATCCGCTGATGTCCATCACGCACAACCGGCGGATCCTGATCGAGGTCGCCGCACCCGACGATGACCCGCACATCCCGTCGCTGTTCGAGGTCTATCCCACCACCGACTGGCACGAACGCGAGACCTACGACTTCTTCGGCATCATCTTCGACGGGCATCCCGCCCTGACCCGGATCGAGATGCCGGACGACTGGGTGGGGCACCCGCAGCGCAAGGACTACCCGTTGGGCGGCATCCCGGTGGAGTATCACGGCGCCGAGATCCCTCCGCCCGATCAACGGAGGGCCTACAGCTGATGAGCATTTCGCACGTCCCGCCCACGCAGGGCGGCGCTTCATCCTCGGCCGCGTCGGACAACAACGAGACGGTAATCGTTGTCGGCGGCCAGGATTGGGACCAAGTGGTCCAGGCCGCCAAGGATGCGGCCGCGGCCCACGCAGGCGAACGCATCGTCGTGAACATGGGTCCGCAGCACCCCTCCACCCACGGCGTGCTTCGGCTGGTCCTCGAGATCGAGGGTGAGACGGTCATCTCCGCCCGCTGCGGAATCGGCTACCTGCACACCGGAATCGAGAAGAACCTCGAGTTCCGCAACTGGACGCAGGGCGTCACGTTCGTCACGCGGATGGACTATCTGTCGCCGTTCTTCAACGAGACGGCCTACTGTCTGGGCGTCGAGAAACTGCTGGGCGTCACCGACGCGATCCCCGAGCGCGCCAGCGTCATCCGCGTGATGATGATGGAGCTCAACCGGATCTCCTCGCATCTTGTCGCGCTGGCGACCGGCGGGATGGAACTGGGCGCGATGAGCGCGATGTTCTACGGATTCCGTGAGCGCGAGCAGATCCTGTCAGTGTTCGAGACGGTGACGGGCCTGCGGATGAACAGCGCCTACGTTCGTCCGGGCGGGGTGGCGGTGGACCTTCCCGACGAGGCAGTGCCGCAGATCCGTGAGGTGCTCGAGCTGATGCCCAAGCGGCTCAAGGACCTCGAGGACCTGCTCAACGAGAACTACATCTGGAAGGGCCGCACGGTCGGCGTCGGTTATCTCGATCTGACCGGGTGCATGGCGCTCGGGATCACCGGGCCCTGCCTGCGTTCCACCGGGCTGCCGCACGACCTGCGCAAGACCCAACCGTATTGCGGTTACGAGACATACGACTTCGACGTGATCACCGACGAGGGCTGTGACTCCTACGGCCGGTATCTGATCCGGGTCAAGGAGATGCACGAGTCGCTGAAGATCGTCGAGCAGTGTCTGGACCGACTCCGGCCCGGGCCCGTGATGATCGAGGATAAGAAGCTGGGTTGGCCGGCTGATCTGAAGGTCGGCCCGGACGGGCTGGGTAACTCGCCCGAGCACATCGCCAGGATCATGGGTCATTCGATGGAGGGGCTGATCCACCACTTCAAGCTCGTCACCGAGGGAATCCGGGTGCCCGCAGGGCAGGTCTATGTCGCGGTCGAGTCTCCGCGCGGCGAACTCGGCGTGCACATGGTCTCCGACGGCGGCACCCGCCCCTACCGGGTGCACTACCGGGACCCGTCGTTCAACAACCTGCAGGCCGTCGCCGCGATGTGTGAAGGCGGCATGGTCGCCGATCTGATCACCGCGGTGGCGTCGATCGACCCGGTGATGGGAGGCGTGGACAGGTGAGCGTATTCCTCGAGCTCGGTCAGCGACCCGAGGAACCCGGCCCGCCGATCAACGGGCCGGTGTCATATTCAGACGACGTCGTGGCCCGGCTCACTGCCGACGCCGAGATGATCATCTCGCGCTACCCGCAGTCGCGTTCGGCGCTGCTGCCGTTGCTGCATCTCGTGCAGTCGGAGGACGGATGCCTGACACCCGCTGGTATCACGTTCTGCGCCAAGCAGTTGGGGCTGACCGACGCCGAGGTCACCGCGGTGGCGACCTTCTACTCGATGTACCGGCGGACGCCGACCGGCGAGTACCTCGTCGGCGTGTGCACCAACACCCTGTGCGCGGTGATGGGCGGTGACGCGATTCTCGAAGCGCTGCAGGAACATCTGGGCGTCCATGCCGGTGAGACGACTCCGGACGGACGCGTCACCCTCGAACACATCGAGTGCAACGCGGCGTGTGATTACGCGCCGGTGGTAATGGTCAACTGGGAGTTCTTCGACAACCAGACGACGTCCTCGGCGCGCGACCTCGTCGACGCGCTGCGCGAGGGTCAACCTCCCGAACCCACGCGGGGAACGCCGCTGTGCACATTCCGGGAGACCGCGCGCACACTCGCGGGTCTGCCCGACCCACGCTCGTTCGGCAACAACATCGGCGGCGCCACGTTGGCGGGGCTGCGGGTCGCGCGTGAACGCGGCATGCAGGCGCCCGACGCCGACGCCTCCGCCGCTTCCACCGAGACGCTCGACGACCAAACGGCGGGTGTCGAGGCCACCAGGAACGCGTCCGCGCCCGGCCCGTCGGCGACCGTCCCGCCGAAGTCAGAAACCGTCGAAACCGACCCAGACACAACGGATTCCCGCGCATGACAGATCTGACACCCGTGTTCAGCCGGTTCTGGGACGAGCCGGAACCATGGTCGATGGACACCTACCGCCGCCACGGCGGCTACCGCGCCCTGGAGAAGGCCCTGGCGATGGACCCGGACGAGCTCATCACCCTGGTGAAGGAGTCCGGTCTGCGGGGTCGCGGCGGCGCGGGCTTTCCCACCGGCACGAAGTGGTCGTTCATCCCGCAGAGCGACACCGGCGCCGGAGCCAAGCCGCACTACCTGGTGGTCAACGCCGACGAGTCGGAACCCGGTACGTGCAAAGACATTCCGCTGATGCTGACGACCCCGCACTTCCTCATCGAGGGTGCGATCATCGCGGCCTACGCGATCCGGGCGCATCACGCCTTCATCTACCTGCGCGGCGAGGTGGTGCCGGTGCTGCGCAGGCTGCACGCCGCGGTCGCCGAAGCGCACGAGGCCGGTTTTCTCGGCAACGACATCCAAGGGTCGGGCTTCGACCTGGAACTGATCGTGCACGCCGGGGCGGGCGCCTACATCTGCGGTGAGGAGACCGCGCTGCTGGACTCGCTCGAAGGCCGACGCGGACAACCGAGGTTGCGGCCGCCGTTCCCCGCCGTCGCAGGGCTGTACGCCTGTCCGACCGTGGTCAACAATGTCGAGTCGATCGCCAGCGTTCCGCCCATCCTGCTCAACGGCATCGACTGGTTCCGGTCGATGGGTTCGGAGAAGTCTCCGGGCTTCACGCTGTATTCGCTGTCGGGCCACGTGACCAACCCCGGACAGTACGAGGCGCCGCTGGGCATCACGCTGCGCGAACTTCTGGAGTATGCGGGCGGAGTCCGTTCCGGGCACCGGTTGAAGTTCTGGACACCCGGCGGCTCCTCCACTCCCCTGCTGACCGATGAACACCTTGACGTACCACTGGATTACGAGGGCATGGCCGGCGTCGGCACCATGCTCGGCACCAAGGCGCTGCAGATCTTCGACGAGACCACCTGCGTGGTGCGCGCCGTGCGCCGCTGGACCGACTTCTACGCCCACGAGTCGTGCGGCAAATGCACACCGTGCCGCGAGGGCACCTACTGGCTGGCTCAGATCTACGAGCGCCTGGAGACGGGCGCGGGCACCGAGGCCGACATCGACAAGCTGCTCGACATCTCCGACAACATCTTCGGAAAAGCGTTCTGCGCTTTGGGTGACGGCGCGGCAGCACCCATCATGTCGTCGATCAAGTTCTTCCGCGACGAGTACATCGCCCACCTCGACGGCGGGTGCCCGTTCGATCCGCACGCCTCCACGCTGATGGCGGCGGAAGGGGTCGGGGCCTGATGGGGGCGATTGTCTGCAGTGGCCGCACGTTCGCGGCGAAAAGGGGGCGCAATGACGCAGACCGCTGACACCGGGGAAGACACCGGAGTCGAGATGGTCCAGTTGTCCATCGACGGCTTCGACGTCAGCGTTCCGAAGGGCACGTTGGTGATTCGGGCCGCAGAACTGATCGGCATCCAGATCCCGCGATTCTGCGACCATCCACTGCTCGACCCGGTGGGGGCCTGCCGGCAGTGCCTGGTCGAGGTCGAGGGCCAGCGCAAACCGATGGCGTCGTGCACAACGACCTGCACCCCGGACATGGTGGTGCGCACGCAGTACACCTCACCGGAGGCCGACAAGGCGCAGCAGGGCATCATGGAGTTCCTGCTGATCAACCATCCGCTGGACTGCCCGGTGTGCGACAAGGGTGGCGAATGCCCGCTGCAGAACCAGGCGATGTCCAACGGCCGCGCCGAAACTCGCTTCGAAGACGTCAAACGCACCTTCCCGAAGCCGATCAACATCTCCTCGCAAGTGCTGCTGGACCGCGAGCGCTGTGTGCTGTGCGCGCGCTGCACCCGCTTCTCCGAGCAGATCGCCGGCGATCCGTTCATCGAATTGCTCGAGCGCGGTGCGCTGCAACAGGTCGGCATCGCGACGGATGAACCGTTCGAGTCCTACTTCTCCGGCAACACCGTGCAGATCTGCCCGGTTGGCGCGCTGACCGGGGCGGCCTACCGCTTCCGGGCCCGGCCGTTCGACCTGGTGTCGAGCCCCAGCGTGTGCGAGCACTGCGCATCGGGATGCGCCCAGCGCACCGACCATCGGCGCGGAAAGGTCATGCGCCGCTTGGCCGGTGACGAACCCCAGGTCAACGAGGAATGGAACTGCGACAAGGGTCGCTGGGCCTTCACCTACACCACCCAGGGCGACCGCATCACCACCCCGATGATCCGCGACGAGGACGGCAAGTTGCGCCCCGCCTCGTGGTCGGAGGCTCTCGTGGTCGCCGGCACCGGGCTGGCGGCCGCCGCCGGAAGCGCGGGCGTGCTGGTCGGCGGCCGGATGACCGTCGAGGACGCCTACGCCTACTCCAAGTTCGCCCGGATCGTGCTCAACACCAACGACATCGACTTCCGGGCCCGGTCGCACAGCGCCGAGGAGGCCGACTTCCTGGCCGCCCATGTCGCGGGACAGCCGATGACGGTGGCCTACACCGATCTGGAGAATGCGCCGGCGGTGCTGCTGGCCGGCTTCGAGCCGGAAGAGGAATCCCCGATCGTGTTCCTGCGGCTGCGCAAGGCCGCGCGCAACAAGGGGCTGCAGGTCATCTCCGTCGCCCCCTTCGCCAGCCGCGCCCTGACCAAGCTGCGCGGCCGCCTGGTCACCGCGGCCCCGGGCGACGAGGCAGCCGCCCTCGACGCGCTGGCCGACGACCCGCAGCTACGGCTGCCAGGCGCGATCATCATGGTCGGCGAGCGCCTGGCCACATCGCCCGGAGCCCTCTCTGCGGCAAGCAGATTGGCAGAAGCGACCGGCGCTCGGCTGTCGTGGGTGCCGAGACGGGCAGGCGAACGAGGCGCGGCTGAGGCCGGCGCACTACCGAACCTGCTGCCCGGTGGCAGGCCGATCGCCGACAGCGCGGCCGTCGAGCAGACCGCGGCGGCATGGCACGTCAGCGAGTTGCCCACCGATCCTGGTCGCGACACCACCGCGATCCTGGAGGCAGCGCGCAGCGGCGAACTGGGCGCCCTGCTCGTCGGGGGCGTCGAGGTCGACGATCTACCCGATCCCGAAGCGGCACTGGCCGCGATCGAGTCCACACCGTTCGTCGTCAGCCTCGAGCTGCGGGAGAGCGCGGTGACGGCGGTCGCCGACGTCGTCTTCCCCATCGCGCCCGTAGTGGAGAAAGCCGGTTCATTCCTGAACTGGGAGGGCCGACTTCGTCCGTTCGAGCCGTCACTGGAGACGAACGCCATCCCCGATCTGCGGGTGTTGACCTTTCTGGCCGACGAGATCGGTGTCGCGTTGAACCTGCCGACCGCAGCGGCCGCCGGGGACGAGATATCGCGCTTGGGAATGTGGGCGGGTCGACGGCCCGAAGCGCCCAACGTTGCTCCGCCGAAGCGGACGCCGCCGGCCGAGGGGCAAGCCGTGCTCGCGGGGTGGCGGATGCTGCTCGACGAAGGCCGACTACAAGACGGCGAACCGCATCTGGCGGGTACCGCCCGTGCTCCGGTGGCACGGCTCTCCGCCGCCACCGCGGCCGAAATCGGCGCCGCGGAGGGCGATCTGGTCACAGCAAGGACACCGCGAGGAACGATCACGCTGCCGTTGGCCATCACCGACATGGGTGACCGCGTGATCTGGCTCCCCCTGAATTCGCCGGGTTCGGCGGTGCATCGAAGCCTCGGGGTGTCCACCGGTGATGTCGTGTCGATCGGACGGGCCGAACCGTGATCCATCCCGATCCCACCCTGTTCGGTCATGACCCGTGGTGGCTGATCCTCGCGAAGGCGCTCGCGATCTTCGCGTTCCTGATGCTGTCGGTGCTCTCGGCGATCCTGATCGAGCGCAAACTGCTGGGCCGCATGCAGATGCGGTTCGGACCTAACCGTGTGGGCCCCAGGGGACTGCTGCAGTCGCTGGTGGACGGCGTCAAGCTCGCGCTCAAGGAGGGTCTGGTCCCGGCGGGAGTCGACAAGTTCGTCTACCTTGCGGCACCGGTGATCGCCGCGGTGCCCGCCTTCATCGCCTTCGCCGTCATCCCGATGGGCGGCGAGGTCTCGATCTTCAACCACCGCACCGCATTGCAGCTGACGGACATGCCCGTCGCCGTCCTGTACATCCTGGCGGCGACCTCCATCGGCGTGTACGGGATCGTGCTGGCCGGGTGGGCCTCGGGGTCGACGTATCCGCTGCTGGGCGGCATTCGCTCGAGCGCGCAGGTGATTTCGTATGAGATCGCCATGGCACTGTCGTTCGTGGCGGTGTTCATCTACGCGGGTACGATGTCGACCTCCGGCATCGTCGCCGCCCAGGACGGCACCTGGTTCATCTTCCTGCTGCTGCCGTCGTTCCTGGTTTACATGGTTTCGATGGTGGGCGAAACGAACCGTGCGCCTTTCGATCTCCCCGAAGCCGAGGGTGAACTGGTAGGCGGTTTCCACACCGAGTACTCGTCGATCAAGTTCGCGATGTTCATGCTCGCCGAGTACGTCAACATGACCACCGTCTCCGCGCTGGCGACCACGATGTTCCTGGGCGGCTGGCACGCCCCGTGGCCCATCAACATGTGGGATGGCGCCAATACCGGGTGGTGGCCACTGCTGTGGTTCGTTGCCAAGGTGTGGGGGTTCATGTTCCTGTTCTTCTGGCTGCGCGCCACGTTGCCCCGAATGCGCTACGACCAGTTCATGGGGCTGGGATGGAAAGCGCTCATCCCGTTCTCGTTGGCTTGGATCATGATCGTCGCCACGGCGCGCGCGCTCCGCAACGAGGGCTTCAGTCAGGTGACGACGACGCTCGCCTCGCTCGGCGCCATCGCGGTCCTGCTGATCGCCGTGGCGCTGTGGCGGTCGGCGCGCCGACGCAACGTTCGCGCCATCCCACGGCAGAACCTGGATCCGGAGATCTTCCCCACCCCGCCCCTGCCGAGCAGCACGCAGACCGCAACCAAGGAGCCAGCCGATGCCTAAGTTCCTCGACGCGCTGAAAGGTTTCGGGGTCACCTTCGGAACCATGTTCAAAAAGCCGATCACCGAGGAGTATCCGGAAAAGCCGGGGCCCGTCGCCAAGCGCTATCACGGCCGGCACCAACTGAACCGGTACCCGGACGGTCTGGAGAAATGCATCGGCTGCGAACTGTGCGCCTGGGCTTGCCCCGCCGACGCCATCTATGTCGAGGGCGACGACAACACCGAGGACGAACGGTATTCCCCCGGTGAGCGCTACGGGCGCGTCTATCAGATCAACTATCTGCGCTGCATCGGCTGCGGCCTGTGCATCGAGGCCTGCCCCACCCGGGCGTTGACGATGACCAACGACTACGAGATGGCCGACGACAACCGCGCCGACCTGATCTGGGGTAAGGACAAGTTGTTGGCGCCGTTGCGGTCCGGCATGCTGCCGCCGCCGCATCCGATGGCCCCCGGCGCCACCGACGAGGACTACTACCTGGGCAACATCGGACCCGTCGAGCAGGAAACCCAGAAGGTCACCGGGGACGTTCGATGAGGCTCGACCTGCTCGCGGCCGTGGCCGCCGACAACCCAGGGCAGACCACGACCACCGAGGCCGTGCTGTTCTGGGTGTTGGGGATCGTGGCGGTCGTCGGTGCGCTCGGGGTGATCGCCGCACCGAAAGCGGTGTACTCCGCGATGTTTCTGGCCATGACGATGATTGTGTTGGCGGTGTTCTACATCGCCCAGGGTGCGCTGTTCCTCGGTGTGGTCCAGGTGGTGGTATACACCGGTGCCGTCATGATGATCTTCCTGTTCGTGCTGATGCTCATCGGTGTCGACTCGTCGGACTCGCTCGTGGAAACGATTCGCGGGCAACGGGTTGCCGGTGTCGTCATCGGTGTCGGTTTCGGTCTGCTGCTCATCGCGGGCATCGGCAACGTCTCGGTCGGCGGCTTCACCGGCCTGGCGCAGGCGAACGCGGGTGGCAACGTCGAGGGCTTGGCGGCGCTCATCTTCGTGCGCTACCTGTGGGCGTTCGAGTTGACCAGCGCGCTGCTGATCACCGCCGCGCTCGGTGCGATGGTGCTGGCACACCGGGAACGCTTCGGACGCCGCAAGACCCAGCGCGAACTCGCCGAAGAACGGTTCAAACCGGGCGGCTATCCGACGACGCTGCCCAATCCCGGTGTCTTCGCGCGCAACAACGCCGTCGACATCGCCGCCCGCCTACCTGACGGTTCCGGTTCGGACCTGTCCGTCAGCCCCATCCTGCAGAAGCGGACCGTCACCGTGACGAACGGCCGAGGAGGCGGGGAGTGAATCCCGACAACTATCTCTATCTGTCGGCGCTGTTGTTCACGATAGGCGCGGCAGGAGTGTTGTTGCGTCGCAACGCGATCGTGGTGTTCATGTGCGTCGAGCTGATGTTGAACGCGGCCAACCTCGCGTTCGTCTCGTTCTCCCGCATGCACGGCCACCTCGACGGCCAAGTGGTCGCGTTCTTCACCATGGTGGTCGCCGCCTGCGAGGTGGTGGTCGGGCTGGCGATCATCATGAGCATCTTCCGTACCCGCCGGTCGGCTTCGGTCGACGACGCAAGCCTTCTGAAGAACTAGAGGCGCGATGACGATTCCTGTCTGGCTGACCATCGCGCTGCCGCTGGCCGGCGCGGCGATCCTGCTCCTCGGGGGACGACGGGCCGACGCGTGGGGCCACCTGTTGGGCTGTGCCGCGGCCCTCGGGTCGTTCGTGGTCGGCGCCGTGCTCTTCGTCGACATGCTGGGCCGTGACGCCGAACAGCGCGCGATCCACGAGGCGTTGTTCTCCTGGGTTCCGGTAGGCGGGCTGCAGGTGGACTTCGGGATGCAACTCGATCCGCTGTCGATGTGTTTCGTGTTGCTGATCACCGGTGTCGGCTCGTTGATCCACATCTACTCGATCGGCTACATGGCCGAAGACCCCGGGCGGCGACGGTTTTTCGCGTACCTGAACCTGTTCCTGTCGGCGATGCTGCTTCTGGTGCTCGCCGACAACTACCTCGGCCTCTACGTCGGCTGGGAGGGCGTCGGTCTGGCGTCCTACCTACTGATCGGTTTCTGGGCGCACAAACCGTCGGCCGCGACGGCGGCAAAGAAGGCGTTCGTCGTCAACCGCGTCGGCGACATGGGCCTGGCCATCGCGATGATGGTGATGTTCGCCTACATCGGCTCCATTTCCTATGCGGGCGTCTTCGCCGCCGCGCCGAACGCCGGCGAGGGCGTGCTGACCGCGATCGGCCTGCTGCTCCTGCTGGCCGCGTGCGGTAAGTCGGCGCAGGTGCCGCTGCAGTCCTGGCTGGGCGACGCGATGGAGGGTCCGACACCGGTTTCGGCGTTGATCCACGCCGCCACCATGGTCACCGCGGGTGTGTACCTCATCGTGCGCTCCGGACCGGTGTTCGACCTCGCACCCACCGCGCAACTGGGCGTCGTCATCGTCGGCGCCGTCACCCTGTTGTTCGGCGCGATCATCGGCTGCGCGAAGGACGACATCAAGAAAGCGCTTGCAGCGTCGACGATGTCGCAGATCGGCTACATGGTGCTGGCCGCCGGACTCGGGCCCGTCGGCTACGCGTTCGCGATCATGCACCTGCTCACCCACGGCTTCTTCAAGGCCGGCCTGTTCCTGGGCGCCGGTTCGGTGATGCACGCGATGGACGACGAGGTCAACATGCGACGCTACGGCGGCCTGCGTAAAGCGCTGCCGATCACGTTCGTCACATTCGGCCTGGGCTACCTCGCGATCATCGGGGTGCCGCCGCTGGCCGGGTTCTTCTCCAAAGACGGGATCATCGAAGCGGCGCTCGGCGCCGGCGGCGTCAAGGGCTTGATCCTGGGCGGCGTGACGATCCTGGGCGCCGGTATCACCGCGTTCTACATGACCAGGGTGATGTTGATGACGTTCTTCGGCGAGAAGCGTTGGGCTCCCAATACGCATCCGCACGAAGCGCCGGCGGTGATGACCTGGCCGATGATCCTGCTGGCCATCGGCTCCGTGGGCTCGGGAGCGGCGTTCGCGATCGGCGGCACGCTGGAGCACTGGCTCGAACCGGTCGTCGGCGCGCACGAGGTACACCACGTCGCACCCGTCTGGGTGGTGACGACGGTGATCCTGACCGTCGTCGCCGTCGGCATTCTCGTCGCCTACCGCATGTACGGAAGAAAGCCTGTGCCAGAGGACGTCCCGGACGGTTCGGCGCTCGCCGTCGCGGCGCGCAACGATCTGTACGGCGATGCGTTCAACGAGGCGGCGCTGATGCGGCCCGGCCAACTGCTGACCCGCGGGCTCGTCGAGATCGACGAGGAGGCGGTCGACGGCGCGGCCACCGGGTTGGCAGGGCTGGTCAGCCGCCTGTCGACGGGTCTGCGGCGCCTACAGACGGGTTATGCCCGCTCCTATGCGCTTTCGATGCTTTCAGGTGCGGTTCTGGTGGTCGCGGCGATCCTGGCGGTGCAACTCTGGTGAACAACTTCCCCTGGCTCACGGTGCTGTGGGCGACGCCCACCGTCGGCGCCGCCCTGACGATCCTGCTGCCTGCCGCCCAGCGGGTGCTGGCCAAGTGGTTCGCGTTGGCCGTCTCGATCGCGGTCCTGGCGATCACCGCCGTTGTCGCAGTCGGCTTCCAACCCGGTGGTGAGCAGTACCAGTTCGTCGAATCCCACCGCTGGATCCCGTCATTCGGCACCGGCTACATCCTCGGTGTCGACGGCATCGCACTGGCGATAGTGGTGCTCACCGCGGTCCTGGTGCCGCTGCTGATCATCGCGGGCTGGAACGACGCCGACGCCCAGACCGGCCTGCGCGGTCGGTCGGTGCAGACCTACCTCGCGTTGACGCTGGCCGTCGAGGGCATGGTCCTGATGTCGCTGGTGTCGCTGGACATCCTGCTGTTCTACGTGTTCTTCGAAGCGATGCTGATTCCGATGTACTTCCTCATCGGCGGCTTCGGCGGCGAGAACCGGAGCAAGGCGGCGGTGAAGTTCCTGCTGTACAACCTGTTCGGCGGCCTGATCATGCTGGCCGCGGTGATCGGGCTGTACGTGGTGACGGCCTCGAGCGACGCGTTCGCCGCGGGCACGTTCGACTTCCGCGAGATCGTCACCGCGGTGTCCAGCGGCGAGTTCGCCGTCAACCCCGCGGTAATGAACCTGCTGTTCGGTGGCTTCATGTTCGCGTTCGCGGTCAAGGCGCCGTTGTGGCCGTTCCACCGCTGGCTGCCCGATGCGGCCGTCGAGGCCACCCCGGCCAGCGCGGTGCTGATGATGGCGGTCATGGACAAGGTCGGAACCTTCGGGATGCTGCGGTACTGCCTGCAGTTGTTCCCCGACGCGTCAACGTATTTCCAACCCCTGGTGGTCACGCTGGCGGTGATCGGCATCGTCTACGGCGCGATCCTCGCGATCGGCCAGACCGACGTGATGCGGTTGATCGCCTACACGTCGATCTCCCACTTCGGGTTCATCATCCTGGGCATCTTCGTGATGACCAGCCAGGGCCAGTCCGGTTCGACGCTGTACATGATCAACCACGGTCTGTCGACGGCCGCCCTGTTCCTGATCGCCGGGTTCCTGGTGTCGCGCAGGGGCACTCGACTGATCCGGGCGTTCGGTGGCGTCCAGAAGGTGGCACCGGTGATGGCGGGCACGTTCCTCGTCGCCGGACTGGCGACGCTGTCGCTGCCTGGTCTGGCGCCGTTCATCAGCGAATTCCTGGTGCTCATCGGCACATTCACGCGGTACCCGGTGCTGGCGGTGTTCGCGGCCACGGCGCTGGTGCTGTCGGCGATCTACATCCTGTGGATGTACCAGCGGATGATGACCGGAGCCGTCACCGAGGGCAACGAGCGGGTGCGCGACCTGGTGCCGCGCGAACTCGTCGTCGTCGCACCGCTGATCGCCCTGCTGATCGTGCTGGGGGTGTATCCGAAACCCGCACTCGACGTCATCAACCCCGCGGTCGATCACACCCTGACGACCATCGACCAACCTGATCCCGTACCCAGAGTCGCGGAAGGGCCGAGACCATGACCCTCACCCCGCCGACCGTCGAATATGGTCTGGTCTGCCCCATGCTGATCGTGTTCGGGGTCGCCATCGCGGGCGTCCTCGTCGAGGCGTTCCTGCCGCGGAAGCACCGGTACGCGAGCCAACTGGTGCTCTGCTTCGGGGGCCTGGCGGCCGCCCTGGTCGCCGTGGTGGTGCTCGCACGTAGCCTGCACGGCTCCATCGGCCGCTCGGCCGTGATGGGTGCGGTCGTCATCGACGCCCCCGCGCTGTTCCTGCAGGGCACCATCCTGCTCGTCGGCGTGCTCGGCGTCCTGCTGATCGCTGAGCGACAGGTCGGCACCGAGGTCGCCGACGGTGGTCGCCGCGGCCTGGACGGATTCACGCCCCAGGCGTCGGCCGTACCCGGCAGCGTCGCCGAACAAGTGGCCACCAAGGCCGGCGTGATCCAGACCGAGGTCTTCCCGCTGACGATGTTCGCCATCGGCGGCATGCTGCTGTTCCCGGCATCCGATGACCTGCTGACCATGTTCATCGCGCTGGAGATCCTGTCGCTGCCGCTGTACCTGTTGTGCGGTCTGGCGCGCAAGCGTCGCCTGCTATCCCAAGAGGCAGCGCTGAAATACTTTCTGCTGGGTGCATTCTCGTCGGCGTTCTTCCTCTACGGCGTGGCCATGCTGTACGGATACGCCGGTACGTTGGATCTGGTCGGTATCGCGGAGGCCGTCGCCGCGGGATCGGGTAAGACATCGCTGGCCCTGATCGGGATCGGACTGGTACTGGTCGGCGTGCTGTTCAAAGTCGGTGCCGTCCCGTTCCACAGCTGGGTTCCCGACGTGTATCAAGGTGCGCCGACTCCGATCACGGCGTTCATGGCTGCGGCGACGAAGATCGCCGCATTCGGCGCGCTGCTGCGCGTGTTCTACGTCGCGCTGCCCGAAATGCGCGACGACTGGCGACCCGTGCTGTGGGCGATCGCGATCCTGACGATGGTGGTCGGCACTGTGGCAGCGGTGACCCAGGCCGACGTCAAGCGGATGCTGGCGTATTCGGCGGTGTCGCACACCGGTTTCATCCTCACCGGTGTGATTGCCGCGAACGAAGCGGGACTGTCGTCGACGCTGTTCTATCTGTTCGCGTACGGCTTCAGCACCGTGGGAGCGTTCGCCGTGGTCGGCCTGGTTCGCGACGGTGTCGGCGAAGAGGACACCGCGATGGCCCGGTGGGCCGGCCTCGGGCGGCGATACCCCATTGTGGGCGTGGTGTTTTCGCTGTTCCTCCTCGCGTTCGCCGGGATCCCGCTGACCAGCGGCTTCGTGGCGAAGTTCGCGGTGTTCAAGGCAGCCGGCGAGGGCGGAGCGATGCCGTTGGTGGTTGTCGGCGTCCTCGCAAGCGCGATCGCCGCGTACTTCTATGTGCGGGTGATCGTGTTGATGTTCTTCACCGATCCGCCCGAGAACCCCCCGACGCTGGTGGTGCCGAGTGCGCTCAGCACGACGGTCGTGACGGTGACCGCGGCGGTCACGTTCGCACTGGGCGCGCTGCCGCAACCGCTTCTGGATCTGGCCAACAACGCCGACCAGTTCCTGCGTTAGTCGCGGGACAGCAGGCCGACCTGACGGTAGGCGGATTCGAGGTAGCGCCGCATCTGCCGCTCGGTCAGCGGATTCGGTTGCAGAACCCGATAGGTCACCGCGCCGGCCAGCATGTCCACGAGAACGTCGAGGTCGGCGTCCTCGTCGACCGCGCCGTCGCGCTGCGCGCGCTCGAGCATGGCGAAGGCAAGGTCACGGCGGGGCTGGATGTAGCGGTCCCAGTACGTCCGCAACAGCTCCGGATGCGCGACGGCCGACCCGTAGATCTGCGCGATCAATGCGCGGAAGCGAGGATCGGTCGCCGTGCGAGCGGCTCCGGATATGTTGTGTCGCACCAGATCATGGATGCCGCCGGCGGTGATCTCCTCGCGGGTGGGCCACTGTATGTCCGTGCTCACATGCGTTTCGATCGCATCCGCGACGAGTTGCTCCTTTCCCGACCAACGGCGGTAGATCGTGGGTTTGCCGACGCCGGCGCGTTTGGCCACCTGCTCGATGCTCATACCCGCGATCCCGCGTTCGACGAACATGTCGAGCGCCGCCCGCAAGATGGCGGTGTCGAGGTCCTTGCTGCGCGGCCGGCCCGGACCTGGCGTCGTCATCGCACGCTGCCTGTTGCCAGCGCACGACTCAACCATCGGCGCAACGCCTTTGGCTGTCTTCCACGCCAGGCGAGGTGGCCGTCGGGGCGCACCAGCATCGGATCGCCATCGATGCGCCGATCGATGACGGCGACGCGGGTCTCGCCGAGGTGCTCGGTCACGATCCTCGCCAGATTGTGGTCGGCCCCCAAAAGCCCCCAGCACCCGTGCAGTTCGTCGCCCGAGATCCCGGGCACGCGGTCCCCCGGACGCTGGCCTGACAACCGGCAAGACCGATCCGCCAACGGACCCCGGCGGTACGTCACCCACAACTGCGAGGTGCGGTAGGTCACCCAACGCTGTACTGCGGGCAGGTTCATCACCGGGACCACGACACGGTCGCGAATGAAGCGGCCGATGCTGCTCTGCGCCACATTGACTTTGGTGACCGCGCTCGTGTTGCGCAACACCTCCGTGGCGAGCGGACGTCGTTCAGCCTCGTATGAGTCGAGCAGCTTCTCGTCGGCGGCGCCCGCCGTGACGAGCGCCAGTTTCCACGCAAGGTTCTCGGCGTCCCCGAGACCCGTCAGCATCCCCTGTCCGCCGAACGGCGCATGCGTGTGCGCCGCGTCCCCTGCGATGAGCACCCGGCCACGCCGGTATGTTGTCGCTAACCGGCGGTGCACGCTGAACATCGACAGCCATTCCGCGTGCTCGACCGGCGCAGAGCGGCCGGTGCGCTCGGGAATGATCCGGTTCAATCGCGCGAGTATCTCGTCGTCCGTGGGCTTTTGCTGCCCCGAATGCGGATCGTAGGCGATGATGCGCCACAGACCGCCTGGCATCGGCATCGCTCCGAGCATGCCGTCCTGATGTAGCCAGCCGGTCGTGCCTGAGCGGTCGAGATCCCAGTCGATGCGGAGGTCGGCGAGCAGGAAGCGTTCGGTGAGGCGCACTCCGGGGAAGTCGATACCCGCGGCGCGGCGGGTGGCGCCGCTCGCCCCGTCGCAGCCGATCAGCCAGTCGGCGGTGAGGTCGTTCCCACCGGCGAGGACGGCCGTGACGGTCCCGCCGTGCTGGTGGACATCGGTAAGCTCTGTGTCCCAGCTGATCTGGCCACCCAGTTCGGTGAACCGGTCCCGGAGAGCGGCCTCGACCGCCGCTTGGGAGATCACCATCGGTGGTGCGGCCGTATCCATACCGGGGTCGCCGAAGCGGATGCGCATGATCGGCTTGTCGCCCAGGTAGGTCAGGATGCTCATCGCCCGCACCGACTTTTCGGGAAGGTCGCCGAGCGCACCCAGACGGTCGAGCACCTCGGAGCCGCGGGCGTGCAGGAAGTTGGCGCGCGACGTGGTGGCGGGCGCGGCCGCCGCATCGATCACCCGGACACGGACACCCTGCAGCAGCAGACCACACGCCGCCGCCAGACCCGTCGGCCCTGCCCCGACCACGAGAACGTCGAAACCCATCGCCTCCCTCTTTCCGTTACGGCACCGTTTCGTAAATACTGTAGGTGATAACCCGGCCGCACGCTAGATTCGGTTCCCATGACCGAACCGCTGGTGCTCGTCGACGACCGTGGTCCCGTGCGGGTGCTGACCCTCAACCGGCCGGAGGCTCGAAACGCCTTGAGCCGCGGACTGATCAGGGCCACCTACAGCGCGCTCACCGAGGCCGACGCCGACGAGTCCGTCAACGCCGTGGTCTTCACCGGCACAGACCCCGCGTTCTGCGCCGGCGTCGACCTCAAGGAGGCGCAACGGGACGGCCTGAGCTATTTCGAGGAGTTTCGGTCGCAGAGTTGCATCGCCGCGACGGGCAAGATGCGCACACCGATCGTCGGCGCCATCAACGGCGCGACCTTCACCGGCGGGCTGGAGATGGCGCTGGGTTGCGATTTCCTCATCGCCTCCGAACGCGCCGTGTTCGCTGACACGCACGCCAGGGTCGGCATCCTGCCCGGAGGCGGTATGACCGCCCGACTCCCCCAGGTGGTCGGGCTGGCGATGGCACGACGGCTTTCGATGACCGGTGAGGTCGTCGATGCCGCGCGCGCCGAGCGCATCGGCCTGATCACCGAGGTCGTCGCCCACGACCGGCTGGTCGACCGCGCCGTCGAACTGGCTGCGCAGATCGCCGAGGTGCCTGCGTCAGTCATGATCGGTCTGAAGGAGATCTACACGACGGGCGCGGCCGCGGTGATCGATCCCGCGCTGGCCGCCGAGGAGAAGATCGCGTTCGCCCAGCACCGCGATTTCGCCGGCCTCGGCGACCGGTTCCAGGCCATCTCGGAGCGCAACAAGCGCCAGATCGACAGCTGACGCTCTGTACCTTCTGCGCCTTCTGTGCCTTCTGTGCCTTCCGTGCCGCGAATGTGCGTGTCTGCTGACGACACGCGGGCGTTCTGCGACGGTTTTCGCACGCTCGCGGGCGTCGAACGTGCGCAAAGTGTCGAGTTTTCGCGGCGTGTCGTGTGCAGACCCGCACGCTCGCGCCACAAGAGGGGGGACGGGCGCGACGGGCACAACAGGGGGTTAGCGGCGTTGGCGCAGCAGGATGAATTCGACTGTGCGGCTGCCGCCGAGCTCGGGGCGCGGGGCCGTCGTCGACTCCACCTGTTTGCGCGCGTGCACCGTGATCGGGGTGTGCGGGTCGAGCACCGACAGGTAAACCCTGTGCTCGGCCAGTGACGTGACCGCACGCTCGAAGGCTCCGTCGTCGATCACCTCGACGTGAGTTGCCTGCGGCCCGTTCTGAAACAACCAGCGCGGTGGGTGGGGCAGGCTGTCGTAGGCCTCGACGACGGCCGCGGCGAACTCGATGTGATCGCGCTGGTTGGGCGCGCCGGGCGACCACTCGGGACCTCCGTAGATGCTGATCACCACATCAGGCTGGAGTTCACTGATCGCCTCGACGATCCTGGCCCGCAGTTCGGGGCTGTTGCGGATCTCGCCGTCCGGAAACTCCCAGAACCGGACGTCGGCAACACCGACGACCGCTGCCGATCGCATCTGTTCGTGCTCTCGCAGCGGGCCGGCCTGTTCGAGGGCCATCCCCGCGATGCCCGCTTCGCCACGACTCGCCAGTGCGTAATGGACCCGCCTGCCCTCAGAAGTCCACTTCGCCACCGCCGCGGCGCACCCGTACTCCGGATCGTCGGGGTGCGGCACCAGCACCAACGCGGAACGCCAGTCGGAGGGGAACGCGTCAAACACGCCCTCTATGCCACCACACCGTGCACGACGATGGCGGTGGTCTGCTCAACCCAGTCGTCGCCGAGCGGCTCGCCCGGCCGCAGCAGCATCCGCAGCAGCGTCGCCCCGCCGATCACCTCGACCAACCGGTCCGGGTCGACATCGGGATAGACCTCACCCCGCCGAACCGCGTCGGCCACCCGGTCGCGCACGGCCGCGAACACACCGGTGAACCGGTCCATCACACGGACGTTGAGCTCATCGTCGGCGACCATGTCGGCGATCAGACCGGGCAACGCCGCCCGCACCACCGGAGAGGCGAATACATCGCGGGTGGCGGTGAGCATGGCGCGGATGTCGGCGGCGATATCCCCCGGCGGGGTGGCGATCGCGGTCGGCGCGGCGGGGAACGCCGCTTCGTGCACCAGCTCGGCCTTGCTCGACCACCGGCGGTACAGCGCGGTCTTGGTGGTGCCCGCCCGCTCGGCCACCGCGGCGATCGTCAGATTCGAATATCCGATCTCCGCAAGGAGATCCGCCGTCGCGCGCAATATGGCAGCGTCAATGCGTGGATCCCGGGGCCGCCCGGCGCCCGGGGTCTTGTCAACCGGTGACGCGTCTGGTTTCATAACGCTACCCACCGTATCGTAATTATCGGCGAAAGAAGAGGCTGTGGCCAACGAACCGGCTGTCGAAGACGTCAGCCGCCTCGAACATTCAAGTCGCGATCTGTCCACCCTGCCCGGTGTGATGTCCCGATGGCTGTCGACCGTCCTGCCGGACGGAGCAGCGCCAGAGATCACCGTGGAAAGTGGCGTCGACGCCAATGGGATGTCCTCGGAGACGATCATCCTGACCGGACGATGGTCCGTCGACGGGCAACCGCAGGCCCAGAAATGGGTGGCGCGGGTGGCGCCCACCACCGAGGACGTTCCCGTGTTCTCGTCGTACCGGATGGATCACCAATTCGACGTGATCCGGTTGGTGCAGGAGAAGACCGACGTTCCGGTGCCGCAGGTGCGTTGGCTGGAGAACAGCGGCGACGTGCTCGGTACGCCGTTCTTCCTGATGGACTACGTCGACGGCAGAGTGCCGCCCGATGTCATGCCGTACACGTTCGGCGGGAACTGGTTCGCCGACTCCCCCGCCGAACAACGCCGCGAACTGCAGGACGCCACCGTCGGCGTGATCGCCAAACTGCATTCGATTCCCGAACCCGAGGATGTGTTCGGGTTTCTCGACGACGAATCCGATCAGAATGCGTTGCGGCGCAACCTCAACTGGCTCCAGGACTGGTACCAGTTCGCTGTCCCCGACATCGGGCGCTCATCGCTGGTCGAGCGCGCGCTCGACTGGCTGGAGGCCAACTGGCCCGCCGACGCCGCAGCGAACGACCCCGTCCTGGTCTGGGGCGACTCCCGCGTCGGCAACGTGCTGTACTCCGGCTACCAGCCGGCGGCCGTCCTCGACTGGGAGATGGCCACACTCGGGCCGCGCGAGATGGATGCGGCGTGGATGATCTTCGCGCACAACGTCTTCCAGGAGCTGGCCGGCCTTGCTGGATTGCCGGGGCTGCCCGACTTCATGCGCGAGGAGGACGTCAAGAAGACCTATGCGGCGCTGACCGGGGTCGAACTCGGCGACCTGAACTGGTTCTACGTCTACTCCGGCGTGATCTGGGCGTGTGTGTTCATGCGCACCAGCGCGCGGCGAGTGCGGTTCGGCGAGATCGAACAACCCGACGACGTCGAATCGCTGTTCTATCACGGCGCGCTGCTGAAACGACTCATTGGAGATGACTCCTGATGCTCGGTCCCACCGACGAATTCCCGATTCACCAGATCCCCCAACCGATAGCGTGGCCGGGATCGTCCGACCGCAACTTCTACGACCGGTCCTACTTCAACGCCCATGACCGCACCGGTGACATCTTCGTGATCACCGGCATCGGGTACTACCCGAACCTGGGTGTGAAGGACGCCTTCGTCCTGGCCAGGCGCGGCGACACCCAGACCGCCGTGCATCTGTCGGACGGCATCGACTCCGACCGGCTCAACCAGCACGTGCTCGGCTACCGCGTCGAGGTCACCGAACCGCTGCGCAAACTGCGGATCGTGCTCGAGGAGACCGAGGGCATCGCCGTCGACCTGACCTGGAACGGTCTGTTCGACGCCATCCAGGAGCAGCGGCACGTCCTACGCACCGGCACCCGAATCACGTTGGACGCCCAGCGATTCGCGCAGGTCGGGTCCTGGAGCGGGGTGATCTCGATCGACGGAGAGGACATCACCGTCGACCCGGAGGTGTGGATCGGCAGCCGCGACCGGTCGTGGGGCATCCGCCCCATCGGCGAGGCCGAACCCGCCGGCCGCCCCGCCGATCCCCCGTTCGAGGGCATGTGGTGGCTCTACGTGCCGATGGCGTTCGACGACTTCGGGATCTGCCTGATCATCCAGGAGGATCCGACCGGGTTCCGCAGCCTCAACGACTGCACCCGCATCTGGCGCGACGGCCGCGTCGAACAGCTCGGCTGGCCGCGAGTGAAGATCCACTACACCTCGGGCACCCGAATCCCCTACGGCGCCACCATCGAAGCGACCACCCCGGACGGGTCGCCGGTGGTGTTCGAGGTCGAGTCGAAGCTGGCGGTACCAATCCACATCGGCGGCGGATACGGCGGTGACTCGGATTGGCTGCACGGGGTGTGGAAGGGCGACAAGTTCACCGAGCGCCTCACCTACGACATGACCGATCCGGCGGTCAACGGCCGCGCCATGTTCGGCGTCATCGACCACGTCGGCCGCGCCGAGTGCACCGAAGGCGGCAAGACCAGCGAAGGGTGGGGCCTGTTCGAACACGGTGCACTCGGCCGACATGACCCGTCGGGCTTCAAGGACTGGTTGACCCTGGCCGACTGAGCCGACTGAGCGGTTCGGTGCGCTCACCGTCGCTGCGGGATCAGTAGCGCACCGAAATCACCATGAGGGCGGCCGCGGCGAGCGCCTCGACCAAGAAGTAGAACCAGTTCGGGTAGAACGACGTTCGGCGGTCGACGACCGCCGACACCAGGCGACCGAACGCCATCCCGGCCAGCGCGGCCCCGACCGTGAACACCGCACCCGTGCGCAGTGCCCCGTCGTCGACCACCGCATACGCCAGTACACCGGCGACGGCCACTCCAAAACCCCCGTAGACCGCGCGCACCTCCGCCCGCGCCGCGGCGCCGCCGAGCGTAGTGCCGAACGGCCGGACAAGCGCCTCGGGTGCGGCGAGCGCATAGATCCCCATCCCGGCGAAGAACACGGCGATCATCGCCACGACCGCGTCTGCCACGGTAGCCTCCCGTCAATCGACCAGGAGGCCAGCATGACCGCATACGCGGCTGACGCGCTTCCACAAACCTGCTGTCCGACGGTGTGGTTGTGGCCCGGCCAGGCCCTGTACGCCGGACCGAGCCTCAAGCTCGCGCCGCATTCCGGCTCGGTGTGGTGTCTGGCGGTCGGTATCGGTGGACCGCTCACCGTCGAGAGCCAACACCGCGAGCGCGTCGACGCACGCAGCGTGCTCATCCCGCCGCGGCTCACGCACCGACTGACCTGCCACGGCACCGGTCTGGTGTCGTGCTACCTCGAGCCCATGTCGGACCGCGCCCAGAGTTGTCGCGCGAAGGTCGGCGAAGGCAACGGAGAAGTCGGCACCGGACACGTCGACGAGGAGCGCCTGCAGTTCGTGCCGCTCGACGACGACGGTGCGTCCCACTGGCTCGACGTGGCCGCACCCGCAGCGGACCGGCGTATCGATCCGCGTATCATGCGCGCTGCCAACCGAATTCGTGAGGATCCGGCCGGATCGGTCTCCTCGCGCGAACTAGCAGTGGAGATAGGTCTTTCGGAGTCGCGGTTCCTTCATCTGTTCCGCGACGAATTGGGCACCACCGTCCGCCGTTACCGGCTGTGGCTGCGGTTACTGGATGCGGGCCGAGCCGTGGCCGACGGCATGAACCTCACCGACGCCGCGATGCAGACCGGTTTCGCCAGCCCCTCGCATCTGTCCGACCGCTTCAGGTCGACGTTCGGACTGTCCGCCTCGACGCTTCTGGCAGCCGGTGTGGCGGTCAGGGTGCCGAACTAGCCTGTGCGCTCAGGCGACCGGTGTCACCCGCACCGGCGCGCGGCCGAACACCATTGACTCCTCGATCCGGTCGAGGCGGTGGTCGATCGCGTCGAGCACATAGTTGTGCCGGACGTTCCACGGCCGGTGCGTGCCCGACTTCGGCAGCACATGTCCCGCACGTTGTACGTAGCCGGCGTTGATGTTCCAGGCGGGCTTTTCCGCCATGGGCTTGTCCCCGAGATGCGGGTATGCGTGCGTATAGCCGTGAGAGTCCATGTAGGAGATCAGCTTTGCGAAAGCCCGAGCGGTCAGGTCGGCGCGCAATGTCCACGACGCGTTGATGTAGCCGACGCACCAGGCCAGGTTGGGCACGTCCTCGAGCATGTGCTCCTTGTAGACGAACCGGTCCTGCGGTTTGACCTCCTCACCGTCGATGCTGATCAAAACCCCGCCCAGCGCCTGCAATTGGATGCCGGTCGCGGTGATGAGCACGTCGGCGTCGATCCGCTGTCCGGACCGCAGCACGACGCCGGACGCATCGATGTGGTCGATCCGGTCGGTCACCACGTCGAGGCGGCCCGTGTTGATCGCGTCGTAGAAGTCGTTGTCGAGCATCGCGCACAACCGTTGGTCCCACGGGTCGTAACGCGGCTTGAAGTGCTTGTCGACCGGATAGCCCTTGGGCAGATTGCGTTTGGCGTAGTTGCGGATATAGCGCCTGCTGAGCTTGGGCGCCGCCTTGGCGAAAGCATAGATGAACACCGTGAAGATGGTGTTGTAGATGCGCGCACCCCAGTAACCCGCCCGGCCGGGCAGCACTTTGCGCAGCGCCTGCACGATCGGGTTGATCCGCGGTCCGCTCAGCATGTAGGTGGGCGAGCGCTGCAGCATGGTCACGTGGCCTGCCTTCTCGGTCAGCGACGGGATCATGCTCACCGCCGTCGCGCCGCTGCCGATGACCACGATGCGTTTGCCGCTGTAGTCCAGCGACTCCGGCCAATGCTGCGGGTGCACGACGCCGCCGCTGAACTCATCGAGGCCGGGGAAATCCGGACGGTAGGGCTCGTCGTAGTTGTAGTAACCGGTGCCGAAGAACAGGAAGCGACTCCGGTACGTCTTGGGTGTCCCGTCCTGTTCGGTGTGCACCGTCCACGTATCGGTGGATGAGTCCCAGTCGGCCGACAACACGTGGGTGTTGAACCGGATGTGTTCGTCGATGTCGTGCTTGCGGGCGGTCTGGACCAGGTACTCGCGGATGTCAGGTCCGTCGGCCACGTTCTCCGGCCGGGTCCACGGCTCGAACGGGTAGCTCAGCGTGAAGATGTCGCTGTCGGACCGGATGCCTGGATAGCGGTGCAGATCCCAGGTGCCGCCGATGCGTGCCCGCCGCTCCAGCACCTTGTAGGACGTGTGCGGGTTCTTCTCCTGCAGGCGGTAGGCCGCGCCGATCCCCGAGATGCCCGCCCCGATGATCAGCACATCGGAGTAGTCGTCAACACGCTCTTCGCGCCCATTGGCACTCATCCGCAACCTCCTTTGGTCCCGCTGAGTACCACCATAGGAGTCAACCTGTCAGTGCGTCGACGATCTCGGCCAACGCATCGATCGCGATGGGTCCGGGCTGGTAGAGGCAGACGCGATCGGACACCCCGCCGACGCGGTCGCGGATGTGGGCGGCGATCTCGGCCGGGGTGCCGCACGCCGCGATGGTGTGCAGCATCTCGTCGTCGATCAGGGTGCCCATCTCCTGCCACCGGCCCTGTTTGGACAGCGCGTTGAGCTCGGGCTGCAGTTCGCCCCAGCCGTGCACGTCGAGCACCGGGCGGTAGGCGGGAGTGGAGCCGTAGAACGCCAACAGCCGGCGCGCGGCGTCGTGGTCGGCATCGTGCGTACCGACCGAAACGATGATCTCGGGCACCAGCGCGAAGTCGTCGAGGGACCGCTCCGACTCCGACAGGCCTGCGCGCACCTCGGGCATCGTCGCCTCGTGCAGGAATCGCTTCGAGCCGAACGGCATGACCAGCAGGCCATCGGCGACCGCTGCGGTCGCGCGGGTCAGCTTCGGGCCGAGCGCGCCGAGATAGATCGGCGGAGGGCCATACGGGTTCGGGCCCGGGTTGAACGTCGGTGTCATCAGCGTGTGCCGGAAGTATTCGCCCCGAAAGTCGAGACGTTCGCCGGTCTCCCATGCGGTGAACACCGCCCGCAGCGCGGCGACCATCTCCTTCATGCGGGCGACCGGGCGATCGAACGCCGCGCCGTATCGCTTCTCGACCTGCGTGCGCACCTGCGTTCCGAGACCCAGCGTGAAGCGGCCCTCGGCCAGCACCTGATGGTCGTAGGCCTGGTGGGCGAGCTGAATCGGGTTGCGCGGAAACGCAATGGCGACGTTGGTCATCAGGTCCAGACCGCCCACCGTCGACGCCAACGTGAGCGGCGCGAACACGTCGTGGGGTCCTTCGAAGGTGAACACCCCGCTGGCCCCCGCGTCGCGCAGTGCTTGCGCCCGCTCGATCGCATCGGTTGGACCGAACAACGCTGTCATGACCTTCACGGCGTGAGAGCCTAATCGCGTGACCATCCAAGCCAGTGCCGACGCGGTCGTCGTGGGCGCCGGATTCGCCGGTTTGGCGGCGGCGCGCGAGTTGGATCGGCTCGGCTACGACGTCGTCGTCCTCGAAGGCCGCGACCGGGTCGGCGGGCGGTCGTCGACGGCGACGATCGCCGGCGTGCCCGTCGACCTCGGCGGTACCTTCATCGGACCCACGCAGGACGCCGTCGAAGAACTCGCTGCCGAACTGGGCTGTGAGACGGTGCCCACCTTCAGCGGTGGTAAGAACCTGATCCGGTGGCGGGGGCGGGTCCGCTCGTATCGCAGCACGATTCCCCGGCTGTCGATCATCGAACTGCTCGACGTGTCGCGCATCCAGTGGCGCTTCGAGCGCGCATGTCGGCGGGTGGCCGTCGAGGCGCCGTGGACCGCCCCGCACGCGCACGCACTGGACTCTCTGTCGCTCGACGGCTGGTTGAAGTCGGTGCACGCGAGCGCCGGAACGCGGGATCTGATGGCGATCATGTCTCGGGTGACCTGGGGTTGTGAGCCCGACGCGGTGTCGATGCTGCACGCCGTGCGCTACGTCAGGGCCGCAGGCGGTCTCGACCGCATGCTCGACGTCGAAGGCGGCGCCCAGCAGAGCCGGTTCCCTGGCGGCACCCAGCAGATCGCGATCCGGATGGCCGAGGAGTTGGGCTCGCGCGTCGTACTCGACGCCGCGGTGCGCAGCATCGAACGCCACAGCGACGGCACGCTCACCGTGACCTCCGATCGGGGTGCGGTGCGCGCCAAGGCCGTCGTCGTCGCCATCCCGCCCGAACACCGCCAGGCGATCGAATTCTCACCCGAGCTGCCCGCCGAGTACGGCAAGCTGGCGCAGCACTGGCCGCAGGGCAATCTGAGCAAGGCGTACGCCGCGTACGAGAAGCCGTTCTGGCGCGCGAAAGGGCTTTCGGGAGAGGCGCTTTCCGACGAAGGACCGGTGTTCATCACGTTCGACGTCAGCCCCTCCGACGATGGGTCCGGCAACGGGGGCGGACCCGGCATCCTGCTGGGTTTCGTCGACTCACGCTCGTTCGACTCGCTACCGGCAGAGCAGCGCCGGGAGCGGGCGCTTACGGGGTTCGCGGGGCTGTTCGGCAACGCCGCGCTGGACCCGATCGACTATCTCGACCACTGTTGGGGTGCAGAGGATTTCGCGCCGGGAGGGCCGACGGCGGCCGTTCCGCCCGGCTCGTGGACGACATACGGCCCGTGGCTGCGCAAGCCGATCGACGGGATCTATTGGGCGGGAACCGAAACCGCTGACGCGTGGACGGGTTTCCTGGACGGCGCCGTCCGGTCCGGCAGGCGCGCCGCAGACGAAGTGCATCGCGCGCTGAGTAGTTGATCAGGAACTGACGCGGCGTTCGGCGGTCACCGACTCGATCAGGCCACGCAGATGCATGTTCACCTCGTCGGGACGCTCCAGGATGGCGCAGTGCCCGCCGGCCAACTCCACGAACTCGCTCAGATTGGGCGCCACCTCGGCGATCCGACGAGACGACGTCAGCGGCAGCAGCCGGTCCTTGCGGCTGCCGATCACCAGCGTCGGCACGACCAGGTTGTTCAGCCCGATGTGTTGCGGTCCGAGATGGTCGACCAGCGTGCGGGCCCAGCCGCCGCGGCCGACCGGCGAGGTCGCCGCGAACAGTTCATGTACGAACGAGGCGATCGCGGGATCGGCGTCGCGGCCGACCGCCAGCATCGAGACGAAGCGCTGATTCGGTCCGTAGATGGCGCGCGGCAGAGGCGTCGCACCGAACGTCTTCAGAAAGGTCCCCGCGGTGCGGACGCGGACGTTGGCCAGCGGCGCGGGCACGGGCAGCAACTTGACGTTGCGCAGCAGGTCGCCGGTGGTGGTGTTGATGAGCGCAACGCCGTCGGCGCGTTCGGTCACCCGCTCGGCGTAGCGCTCGGCCCACGAGGTGATGGCGATGCCACCCATCGAATGGCCGGCGATGACCGCCCGTTCACCGGGCGCCAGCGTCGCATCCAGCACGGAGTCGAGGTCGGCGGCCAGATGGTCGAGGCTGTAGGCGCCGCGGCGCACCGGCACCGCGCTGCGGCCGTGGCCGCGGTGGTCGAACGCAATCACGCGGTAGTCCCGGGACAGATCGGCGATCTGATGGGCCCACACCCGCAGCGCACAGGTGATGCCGTGCGCCAACACGATCGGATAACCGTCCTCGCGGCCGAAGACCTCGGCGTGCAGGCGGATGCCGTCCCTGGAGCGCACCTCCACGGCGTGTCCGGGCGGGAGGGACTGAGCGGGGGCGAAGGCCGAAACCCTCGACCGGCTGCGGGGACCACTGCTCATGTGCGCTCCGTTCGAACTCGGCAACGTTGCCGGATAAGTGAGCTTATCTAACAGTGTGCGCTTCCTGCGGCACCCCCCGCCGCGTTTTGGCGACTATCGGTGCCGCAGCGGGGGCCCGGCAGTCGAGTCGAGTTAAATTGCGGGCATGCGCGCGATTCAGATTGCCAGCCTCGACGGACCACAAGCCGCCAAACTCGTCGAGGTCGACGAGCCGGACGGCGACGGCGCGGTCGTCATCGAAGTGCACGCGGCCGGGGTCGCGTTTCCCGATGTGCTGCAGTCGCGCGGGCTCTATCAGTACAAGCCGGAGATGCCCTACACGCCGGGCGGTGAGGTCGCCGGCGTGGTGCGCAGCGCGCCGGACGGCGCACATGTGAAGGCCGGCGATCGCGTCGCGGCGTTGACGATGCTGTGCGGCGCGATGGCCGAGGTCGTCGCACTGCCCGCCGAGCGCGTCTTCAAGCTGCCCGACAACGTCTCCTTCGAGGCCGGTGCGGGCCTGCTCTTCAACGACCTCACGATGCACCACGCGTTGCGTACCCGCGGCCGGCTGGCCGAGGGCGAGACCGTGCTGGTGCACGGGGCCGCAGGCGGCATCGGCACGTCGACGCTGCGGTTGGCGCCGGCATGGGGTGCCTCTCGGGTGATCGCGGTGGTGAGCACCGAGGAGAAGGGTGCGGTGGCCACGGCGGCAGGCGCGACGGACGTCGTGCCGGTCGAGGGGTTCAAGGACAAGGTCAAGGAGCTGACCGAGGGCCGCGGTGTGGACATCGTCGTCGATCCGGTCGGCGGGGATCGGTTCACCGACTCGCTGCGCTCGCTGGCCCCGGGTGGACGGCTGCTCGTCGTCGGCTTCACCGGCGGCGAGATTCCCACCGTCAAGGTGAACCGGTTGCTGCTCAACAACGTCGATGCGGTCGGAGTCGGTTGGGGCGCTTGGACTTTCACCCACCCCAATTACCTCGCCGAGCAGTGGGCCGAACTCGAACCGCTTCTGGCGTCGGGCAAGGTGTCGGCGCCGCAGCCGCAGGTGTTCCCATTAGAGCGGGCCGCCGACGCGATCGCCGCGCTCGAGGATCGCTCGGCGAAGGGCAAGGTCGTCGTCGCCGTCCGGTGACTATAGGTAAGGGTCGGCCCAGGCGCTGACGATCCGCGCCGCACGTGCTGCCTGATCCTTTTCGGTGAGCAGGTGATCGGCGCCTTCGAGTGAGACGAAGCTGCGCGGGTGACGCGCGCACTGGAAGATCTCGCTGGCGTTGGCGATGCCGACGGTGTTGTCGGTGGGCGAATGCATCACCAGAAGGGCTCGGCGCAGGTTGTGGATGCGCTCGCGGAGGTCGGCATTGCGGACGTCTTCGACGAAGTGCCGCTTCAGCGTCAGCGCCTTGCCGCCGATGCGGAACTGCGCCTCCCCCTCTTCCTCGATCCGCTCCACGACCGCGTCGTAAATCCGTTCGACGTGGGCGGGTTCGTAGGGGGCCGCGATGGTGGCGACCGCCTTCACCGTCGGGCAGTCGTGGGCGGCGGCGACGACGGCCGAGCCGCCGAAGGAATGCCCGACCAGCAGGCGCACCTCGCGGCCCTCGTCGTTCATGAACTCCACGGCGCGCACGGTGTCGGCGACCTTGTGCGAGAACGACCCGTCGCTCCAGTCGCCCTCCGAGTCGCCAAGACCGAGGTTGTCGAACCGCAGCATGCCGATGCCCTCGGCGGCGAGTTGCTTGCAGATCCGGCTGGCCGCCGGCGAGTCCTTGCCGAGCGTGAACCCGTGGGCGAAGACGCCCCAGCCGCGTACGTCACCGTCGGGAAGATCGATCACGCCCGCCAGTGCGGGTCCACTGGCGCTTGCGAAGCTGACGCGTTCACCCACGCGCGTCATCCTGTCACGTGGTCGGCGAGCTCACTGCTGCTGCAGCAGGTCGCGTTTCACCTCGAGCCTGCGCAGCTTGCCCGACGAGGTTCGCGGCAGAGTACCGGGTTTGACGAAGACGACCTCGGTGGGCACCACACCGCATTCGGATGCGACGCGCTCGATGAGGTCGGCGCGCGACCGCGCCTCGTCGGGTCCGCGGAACTCGGCGACGATCGCGACACCGGGACGGATCGACCGCTCCCCCACCCCGATGGCCACCACGGCGCCCTCGCGCACACCGGACGCAACGGCGGCCACCCGCTCGACCTCTGCGGGGAAGATGTTGCGGCCGGCGACGGTGATCAGTTCCTTGGCACGACCGCACACCACGAGGCTGCCGTCGACGAGGTAGCCGAGATCGCCTGTGGCGAACCAGTCGTCGGGATGCAACGGTGCGTCACCGCGGTAACCCGACATCATCGAGGTACCGCGGATCAGGATCTCGCCGACCTTTCCGTCCCTGCGCTCATCGACGCGCACCGCCATGCCGGGTATCGGCTCGCCCAGCAGCGCATGACCGGCGTCGTCGACGATCAGCCCGCTACCGGGTTCGGGAACCGTTACCGCACAGGTGGATTCGGCCAAGCCGTAGGAGGGCGCGAGCGCGCCCGCGTCGAATCCGAATCGGGCCATCTCCTCGGCGAAGCGCGCAGTGAGCGCGCAGTCGACGGGTTCGCCGCCGTTGAGCGCGAACCGCAGGTCAGAAAGGTCGACGTCGGTGACGCGTCGCGAGTACTTCCCGATCAGGCCGTAGGCCATGTTCGGCGCAGCGGTGATCGTGGCGCGGCTCTCGGTGAGCCAGTTCAGCCACCGAAACGGCGAGGCCTGAAACGCCGCGGTCGGCGCCTGCCACACGTCGATACCGGCCAACGCCCCGGCGAGCACGAAGCTCAGACCCATGTCGTGGTACAGCGGCAGCCAGGAACAGCCGACGTCACCCGGCCCGACCCCGATCCGCGTGTTCAGACCGTCGAGGTTGGCGAGCACCGCGCCCGGTGACAGCTGCACCGCGCGCGGCACGCCTGTGGAGCCTGCTGTGCCCTGCAGGATCGCGATGTCGGCGGCTCGGTCGGAGCGCCGGAAGTTCGTCGATCGGGTCAGCGGGGCGACCGAATCCAGTTCCTTGACGATCGGAGCTCTGTCCACGAGGCCGAGTTGCTCCAGCTGACGCCCCCGGCTGAGCACGTGGCTGACGCCCATGCCCGCGAACCGGGCCACCGTGGATTGCGCCCACTTGTCGGCGTCGGCGCCGCGGACGGGGCCGGGCGCGATGGTCACCGGCACGCCGGCCTGGAAGGCGCCGAGGATGGCCGCGATGAGTTCGACGGTGGGCTCGTTGGCCAGGCCGAGCGCGGCGACTTCCTCGTTGAGCAGCCAGTCGGCGACGTTCTCCGCGCGGGCGTGCACTTCCGGCCAGGGGTGGCGCGTCCATGTGCCGTCGTCGAAGACGTAGAGGCTGTGATCGGAGCTGGTCAACCGCTCGGCAAAGGTCGCAGCCAACGATTTCATAGATACCTCGCAGTACTTACCCGCTCAATTCGCGATTTTCCGTCTAGTAAATATCGCCTAAGCTAACTTACGGGAATTTGCGGTGATCCTACGGGGTGGGAGGCTTCGTTCCTAGGCCAGCTTCAGCGGGTATCGGCCCAGACGTCGACCCGGTGCACCGGCAGACCGTGGCCGGGCAGGAGGTGTTCGACGGGCAGCGCGCGCATGCGCGGCTCGCTGCGTTTCGCGGTGGCGGTGTCGACGGTCTCGGGGGTGAACCAGGCTTGCCCGCCCGCGCTGAGCACCGCGTCGCCGGAGATCAGGGTCCGACTGTCGGCATGCCAGAACGCGGTCGAGTCGTCGGTGTGGCCGGGCACGTGCAGCACCTCCCAGCCCGGCGCGCCGGGCAGCGGCTGACCGTCTGCCAGCGGTCGCGCCCCGCCAAGGGCGTCACCGACCATCCCCTTGCTTCCGCCGTACCCGGCGATGCGCGGACCGTCGGCGAAGCCGCGCAGCCCGGTCAGGTCCATCGGCTGGCTGATCAGGGTCGGCCAGATCTGGACGATCTTGCTCAGCGCCGGGGTGCGGGGTTGCCGCGTACCGTCCAGATAGCTGAGAGTGACCTCGGGAAGATGTAGCGCCACGCTGTGTTCGGCGGCCAGTCGCGGCGCCCCGGCGACGTGGTCGCTGTGGCCGTGGGTGGCTGCGACCGCGCCGACGGTGCCGCGGTAGACCGACAGCACGCCCGCGACGTCGTCGGCGCTGCCGGGCATGCCCGCGTCGACCACGACAACGCCGCGGTCGCCACGGATCAGGTAGCAGTTGAAGATCCACCGGGAGAGGCGGATCACCCCGATGTCGTCGAGCGGATCAACGACCAACGCCATCGCAGCATCCTTCGGTGGGGTCCACGTGAGAAGTGTGCGGTGCGGGGCTCTCCTGCGGCAAGCATCGGGCCGATGGTTGCGGGGGTGGCGTAGCCAGTGAGAAGCCAATGAGAAGCCAATGAGAACGGCCCCCGGAGTGTCCTCCGAGGGCCGTTCCACCTAGTAGCGGGGACAGGATTCGAACCTGCGACCTCTGGGTTATGAGCCGGCCGGTTCCGGTCTCGCATGGCCTCCCGGGTCTGAAACGTGCAGGTCGCGATCAACCGCCCGTCCCAGCCATCACGGTGCGTCTCACATCATCACGGCAGTTGCGCCCTGTTTCGTTCACAAATTCGTTCACAACCTAAGGCGTCACTTGCCGCCACCGGTCGGCGACGCTGCTGCAGGGCGTCGAAACTGGCACCACCCACGCATCGCCGGGCACCTACCCGACCCGGAGGGTCGCCGCGGACACCGCCCGCTGCCACGAACGGGTCAGGAGAGTCTGGTCGCGGTTGGGATCGAACCGCCGGATAACAAAGAGGCGGGCGGGCGTCGTCCAGTAGTGCGCGACGCCCGCCTGACCTCCCGTGAAGGAATCCGATTAGCCGATTACCGCCGCCGCGAGCGGGCACACATCGTGCTCTCGAATAGGTATCCGTTTCGGAGCAAATTGATAAACTCGCGAATTAGGTAACCGTTTCACAGCAAATTGAAAACTCCCATTGTGCGGGGCGCGCCCAGCCTGCTGAGGTGGGTCAGTGAACCGACTATATTTCGGCGACAATCTCGAGGTGCTCGACGAGCACGTCGACGATGGATCCGTCGACTTAGTCTATCTGGATCCGCCGTTCAATTCGAACCGTAACTACTCCGTCATCTTCGGGCGAAATCGAGCCGTCGACGAGTCGGCGGCGCAGATCCAAGCGTTCGAAGACACGTGGCGGTGGACGCACACCACCGAAGTGCTTTTAGGTCAACTGTCGCAAACGGCACCGCGGCGGGTCGCTGACACCCTTTCTGGGTTCTATACGCTCCTAGAAGAAAGTGAGGCGCTTGCCTACCTCGTCAATATGACGCCTCGCCTGCTTCAACTGCACCGGGTGCTCAAGCCCACCGGATCCCTCTACCTGCATTGCGACCCGACAATGAGCCACTACCTCAAAGTCCTCCTAGACTCGATATTCGGTGCCGAGAACTTCCGTGATGAGGTCAGTTGGCAACGGCACAATGCCCGCAGCGTGAAGCAGGCAATCTCGCCGCGCCTCCACGACACACTGCTCTTTTACGGCAGGAGTCGTATTGGCACATTCTTCGAAACTCGGGTGCCATCGGGAGCTATGTCTGAGCCCCACGACATTGTGACTTGGACCGATGGTAATCGTTACCGCACGAAGGATTTGACTGGTCCGGGAACGCGGAAGGGAGAAACTGGACAACCCTGGCGCAGCGTCAACCCGACTGGTGCTGGCCGACATTGGCGTGTGGGGCACACCACGCTCGAACAACTAGATATGGAGGGCCGTCTCTATTGGCAGAAGAATGGCATGCCTCGCGAGCGTGCACAAGATCCGTACGTGCCCAGCGAACGGTCGGTGATCGTCGGCGACGTGTGGACTGATATTCCTTCCATCAACTCCGGTGCCGCGGAACGCCTCGGCTACCCGACGCAGAAGCCTTTAGCACTGCTTGAGCGAATCATTCAAGCGAGCAGCAACCCCGGCGATGTCGTTCTGGACCCCTTCTGCGGGTGTGGTACTACAGTCGACGCCGCACAACGGCTGGGTCGTCAGTGGATCGGTATCGATATCACCCACCTCGCGATCGACGTCATCACCAAACGGCTGCTGCACACGTACGGCGGCGGAGTGTTCGGCTCCATCGAGCTTTCCGGCATCCCGAAAGATCTCGGTGGTGCCCGCGCACTGTTTGACCGGTCACCGCTGGAATTTGAACGCTGGGCTGTCTCCATGGTCAACGCCGAACCGAACGAGAAACAGGTCGGAGACAAAGGCGTTGACGGCGTAGCGAGGTTCCCGCTCGGCACCGGCAAGATCGGCAAACTACTGGTGTCGGTGAAAGGCGGTAAGACAATCAACCCGTCGATGGTGCGCGACCTCTCCGGCACCGTAGAAGCCCGCAAAGCACAGATGGGTCTGCTCATCACCCTGGCACCAGCGACCAAAGGCGTCACCGACGCGATCAACCACGGAGGCGTTTTCGCCCACCCCGCCAACGGCGAGCAGTACCCGCGCCTGCAGCACATCACCGTGGCCGATCTGCTCGCCAAGAAACGCCCGCAGGTACCCCCGACCTTCCTGCCCTACATCGCCGCGCAGAAACACACGGTCACCCTCGAGCAGACCACTCTATTTGCGGCCGGATAAGCCCCCAAAAAGACCCCCGAGCGCGCACCTGGCCACGATCGAACGGGAGTTCACGGCGAGCTCACGCCGCCTGTTTTGAGTCCCAGAAACCCGCTTCTGACCTGCAAAGATATGTGGTGCGCGATACTGCGATCGAACCTGTTGACGACGGTTGAGAACCCGGTACCCAACACCGCGGCCCCATGGATAACCGCTATATCGATAGGGTTTCGATACGTGTTCGCCCCACTGGCAGACTTGCCAACCGCATCAGAGCAGATAGCTGCGCCGTACGCGATCAGGCAGTGGACTGTCGGGCATACACGCGAGCCGGGCACATCCAAATGCACAAGCCGTCCGCCGCTCTGAGCACCACCGTTCGAGCCGCTCAACGCGGGGAGTCACATAAGATGGGGTCAAACGGAACGCCGACTAGGATCAGCAGTCGATGAACGCGTGGATCGAATCACTACTCGACGTCGAAGATATGCGCCGGCGCTGCGCTGCTCATGACCAGTGGGCGTCGAAGCACCCAGAGGCGGTGGCGCTCGCCGAATCGTGGGCTGACCAGAACCTCGAGGAACTGACGCGTGCATAACCCCTGAGCGTCGGGACGAACCGACGCGCGTCTCCTCGCCGGAGCGTGAAGTACGTTACATGGGTTTGTTTAGTCAATGGGACTTAAGACGCGCCAACAGCTTTGTGTCACAACGCGTTCAAATGTTGCGCGGGGTGTGCGCGAGGTGACTCAATCGCTCACGATGGACAAGCGCGCAGGTTCGGTACCGGGCCGCGGTGGGAGTTGACTCCACTGCTGCCGATCCACAACCACCGGAAGTTCGACAATGCTGACGCGCTGACGGAACAGAGCAAGCGTTTCACCCAGGCCAGTCGCCGCTGGCGCTATTATCCCGTGGTACTCGAGCTGATGAGCTGTCGCGGCGACGCGCTGACAGGCTCTGTAATCTCCTACCGGCGAAGCGATGTCATCGTCGTCCAAACCAGTTTCCCCACGCGCATAAGCCGAGCGCAGGTCGAGGACGTTCTCGACCTCCACTTGCACTCGATATAAGACACGCGGCTTCACTAAATGTGCCGGCACACCGGCGTCATCCACGAGGTGCCGATACGCCTCTTCGACACAGCTGTCGAGCGGCCTGCCCAAATATATGACTGGAAACGACTCGCCCCAGCGACCAGCGTATCCACCCGCGAACGCATCACGATCAGGTGCGGCGTGGCGCAGGAATTCGCCGGCAACGTCGACGCCACCAACTCCGGCGACCCGCTCCGTCAGCGTTCTGGGCCGGTTCATCGTTTAGGACCACCGGCCAGTCGGTCGATGGCGTCTAGTACCTCAGTGAACCGACCGTCCCTCAACAGCTCTAGCGGGGATCGGCCGCCGAGGCTTCGTTGGCGGGAGTGTAGCCAGATCTCGATCCCTTCGTCTTCATAGACATCTGCTAGTCCTTCGATCACGTACTTGAGCTCAAGGAGGCGCTCCCTCGATTCGCCCTCCGGCCTACTCTTGCCGGCCGCCCAATTCTGAACCGCCCGCTCGCTGACACCGGTGACCCCGCCGATCTCACTAACTGTCAGCCCTCGACGCGCGTCAGCCACAACCCTGGTGTAGACGAGGGACTGCGCCTTGCCAGCGGCCATGTTCATACTTCTCCTCAGAATTCATGCTAGATTTCACTCTGCACTTCGCACTATAGTACGTATAAAGATCCCGATCAACAGGAAAAAACACTGGATAGGAGGGCAGCGGTGAACCTCTTCGTGCGCGCCGGCCGATCCGACAACCTCGTTGTCGACGAACTTCTGGCGCCGGCCACTGCGGGCGTGCCTTTTGGTGGGCGCAGCGTGCCGATGCGCGGTCTCGTCATCGACGCACCGACCGCCGTCGCACAGCCAGCGCTGCGCCAGGCCGCCGAGGGCGCTGGCTTGCCGATCATCGTCGACCCTCTAACCCATCTGTTTCAGGACGAGCAGGTCCCTAATAAGGGCTGGGCTGCGCTCGATTACGCCGACGCTAAGGCATTTTCAGCTGACCATTTCTTTGAGGAGACAGCACTGGGCACGCTGGTGCAGAAATCGCTTGCCTTTCAGCTTGAGCATGGCGCGTCGATTCTGGTGCCCCCGTACTTCTACGCGAAATCTCCAACAGATCCCTGGTTTCGGGTTCAGCTCGCCGCCAACAGGAAAGCCGCGGAATACCTTACAGGTGAACGAATCAACCTCCCAGTCGCACCGATCTTCGTCGGTAGCTTAAAAAGCTTTGGGGCTCAAAGGTATTGGGATACTGGCGTCGATGAATTCCTACGCAGCCTGGCCGATCTCAACGTCCGGTATGTGCCGGTAGCCCTGTCTTCTAGCCGTGCCCTAAATGGTGATACCGAGGACAGGCTCGGCGCGTATTTGGCCACCGTACGACATGTAGGCGCCGCAGTTCCGGTCATCGCTTGGCGTCAGGGGCAATATGGTCTTGCGGCGGTCGCCGCCGGTGCAGTGGGGTACCAGACGGGACCCGGTATTGACGAGCGGTGCGACTTTGCACAGCTTTCCCGTGCGCGGCGACCGAAGCCGCCACCCAAGGAGAAGAAAGAACTGAAGATGCCCCGGCACATCTACCTGAGCCGCTTTGGTCGCAGCGTATCTGGCCGCGTTGCCCAAGCCCTGATAGATAACGGCCATCTCCGGGGAACTCTCACATGCACGGAGCCCACCTGCTGTCCGAACGGGGCGTCCAGCATGACGACCGACTGGCGCCAACATGCCGTCCGATCACGCGCACGCGAGCTTGATGAGCTCAATCGCATGCCCGATGCAAGCTGGCGGCTCAATCACGTCGCACGCCTTGCTGAGCGGGCAGCCGACGTCGCCCGCTCAGCTAACGAGATCCTAGCCAAGTCGGACATCAAGGAGAGAGTCCCCGAGTCGAGTTTTCGGGCGCTAACTACAGTGGCTGATGCAATTCGCGTTCAGAGCGACCGTCGCGCCGGATAAGAACTCGAGCTAGATCACTCGAAGGAAAGGCCAGCTCACTGGCCATCAGCATCTTGCAAAGCCAGCAGGCGTGCGCCGAAGCCCCGGTTGCGATCCGTGTGCACGTCGCCTCCCATACCTGCGGCGAGGCATCGAGCAGATCGCGATCAACTCGCCAGCCTAACGCCGGATCGGATCCCAACAGCGAGCACCTTCAAGGGCCCGCTCGCCATAAGACCAACCAAGTCAAAGCGAGCCGGCGGATGGGCCTCCATCGATCCGACACCTGCAACCGCTGTCGCGTACCTGGAGAAACGACGACAGGGAAACCCGTCGGAACACTGCGGTCCCATGCGAAGGTACTGGTATGACAACATTCGTCATCGATGCAGCGGCGGCCATCGACCTCGCCCCGGGCGGAGCGACCATTCCACCACAACACAGCCTGGCGGCTCCCACACTGCTGCGTCGTCAGACGCTCGCCCTCGTGCACGAACGGTGCACCGCGGCGAGATCGACGAACCGAGCGGTCGGAACGTTCTCGACGACCGTGGGCTGCGGATCCGGCTCCTCGGCGACCGAGCACTGCAGGACCACGCATGGCGGACAGCCGCCCAACTGAACTGGCCGGATACCTACCGGGCCGAGTACATCGCACTGACCCAGCTGCAGGCGGACGCGCTGGCCGCCGCGGACACGAAACTCGCCGCCGCGGCACGCGCATTCGTCGAAACCGTGTCCCCGGGCCGACATCCTGCGGCCGTACAGTGACGGAACACCCTCGTGCCACTCAATCCCTGGACGATCCGGGCTGCCTCTACGGGTTGATGTCAGATAATCCAATGAAAAGCGGGGCGGGCTCTGTTCATATCGCCCACGCCGAGCACGACGGCAACGCGGAGCAACCATGTGACTGACTTCGAGAGCTGGTGTCAGCCAGCGGCATTCGTGAAAGTCAAGAAGCACACCGCGGGTATGCTGCTGTCAAACGACGACTCAGTGGGCGTCGATGCTGTCGCGGCCACCTTGGCGGAGAAGTACGCGGAAACCGAGACTCTTGCGCTCATCGCCGAGAAGCTGGGCAAGCAGGAGGTCGCAAAGTTTCTTCGGCATAGGTTTCCCACCAAGGCGAATGCGCGGTCGGGCGATATGGGGGAGATCCTCGCAACGGCGTTTGTTCATGAAGACCATGACTACGTTGTCGGCCCGAGCCGACTCATCCACCGCGACCATCAAGAGTGGGCAATGCGCGGAGACGACGTTCTCGGGGCTTTCGTCGACGCTCAGTCTCGCGTACACCTGGTGAAAGTCGAAGCGAAAAGCGGAGTTTCGATCACCGAGAAGGTCGTGAAGGATGCTCGCGAAGGGCTACAGCGAACCGACGGTCTACCTTCGCCGCACTCACTCACTCACTTCGCGGAACGGCTTCTCGGTACCCCGGACGACGCGCTGGGTGAGGCGGTGTTAAGACTGCAGCTGGTCGAGGGAGTACGACCCGGTGCAATGACTCACGTGATGTTCTTGTTCACGGCGAGTGACCCGAGCCAGCTCGTCCAGAATGACCTCACCGCCTACAACGGCATGATCAAGCAGCTAGCGATGACGCTGAGAGTCAACGCCCACCAAGACTTCATCCGCACCGCCTACGAGAAGGCGCTGGCCGATGACACGTGATGCCAGCGCCCTCGCGGCGAGCGTGCAAGAGGCGACCGCCCCTGAATTCCGTCGGCGGCTTCTAGCCAGAGGGCAGGCGCAGTCCATGATCCGGCGCGACGGGATACTGCCCGAAGACGCGCCCCAGTTCGGCGCCAATCTCGATGACGACCTGCTCAGTTACGGTTACGCGCTGATCGCGACGAGTCTTCAACTCCTGGAAGCGGGCGACCCAGAGAACAGCGACGGCGTTCCGACAGCGCAGGAGCGGCAACAACAGGCGCAGACTGGTTTCATCGAAGCGTCCTATGCACTGGAGGCTGCAACCCGCAACGCCGAACCCGACGAAGGAATGGCCTTCCACCGCCTGATCGCCGGGGCTGCAAGCCATTTGGCCGGTTATGCGGCACGCGCCTTTTCCCTGATGCAAACAAGCATCGACTCCGGACGACTAACGCCGATGGAACACACACTCGCCGATCTCGTCCTTCGCAACCTCACGCAGATCGAGACGCGCGCGATTGCCCTACGGTCGTCTGCCGAACTCACAGACGGGGCACTCCTCGACGCCCTACAGACGCAAAGCTTCGACGATCCCACTGACGACGACGAGAAGCCGGAAACGACACCTACTTCCGAGGCAACGACGAGTAGCGATGCGAGTGGTGTGGGACCCATCGCACTGCTGCTCAGCGAGCATTACCTTTCAGCTGTCTCCAGCGCACTGTTCGCCCTCGCGTACAACCAGACAAACATGCTGCAGGCAGCACTGGCGGATCTCGCGACCGGTGAACAAGCATCGCAAGAGATTAGTGTTCCGGGGCCCTGGTGGGTGTACCGGCTTACACGGCGCCTGTTCGGTGACCTCGGGCAGACCAGTATCAGGGCCAATATCCCTGTCCCGCGCCCACCAGCGGCGACCGCATCGGACGAGACGCCCGGAACCGGCGAAATCGACTGGGACCATCTCCGCAGAACATTTGTATCAGCGTTGTTCGCACGAGGGCAGTCCGAAATCGACTTGTGGCCATCGCAATTGCACGTGGTGCAACGCATCTTCGAAGACACCAAGGATCTCGTCGTTGCCCTGCCCACCAGCGCCGGCAAGACACGCATCGCTGAGTTGTGCATCCTCGCTTGCCTGGCCCAAGGGCGTCGAGTCGTGTATGTCACGCCGTTGCGTGCCCTGTCCGCTCAGACCGAACGAGTTCTAGAGCGGACGTTTACCCCGTTGGGCGCCGAAGTCTCGACTCTGTACGGGAGCATGGGCGTCAGCGACGTCGACGAAGACGCGCTGCGATCAAGCCAGATCGTCGTGGCGACGCCCGAGAAGCTCGATTTCGCGTTGCGCTCGGACCGGACCGTCCTCGACGACGTCGGACTGGTCGTCCTCGACGAGGGACATATGATCGGGCCATCAGACCGCGAAGTCCGGTACGAGGCTCAGGTCCAGCGCCTGATCAGGCGCGCCGACGCCGACACGCGGCGCATCGTCTGCCTTTCCGCGGTTTTCCCTTCCGGCCCAGATCTCGACGACTTTGTCGCATGGGTGACAGACGACGAGCCCGACGGACTCCACCGCGAAAACTGGAGACCCACTCGCCAGCGCTTCGGGCTCGTCGAATGGCTAACCGACCACGCCCGCCTTGCGATGACCTTCGAACAAGAACAGTCCTTCATTCCCCGTTACATCGAAGCGAAGACACCGAGTGGCGGCAAACGTAGAAATCCGTTCCCGCATGACAACCGTGAACTCGTCATCGCGACCGCGTGGCGGCTGGTGGAAGAAGGGCAGACGGTCCTCATTTTCTGTCCGCAGAGAAACTCGGTTGAGCCATACGCACGTGAGATCCTTAAACTCCGTGGCCAGGGGTTCATTGACTCAGTCCTTCCGTCGGAGGTCGATCTTGACGAGGCGCTCGCAATCGGCGCCGAGTGGTTCGGTGCCGACCATCCGATCCTGGGATGTCTCAGGGTCGGTGTCGCCATCCACCATGGGGCACTGCCCGGGCCGTTCCGCCGCGAGGTCGAACGACTTCTGCACCGCGGAGTGATCAAGGTGACCGTCGCCTCTCCCACCCTGGCCCAGGGACTGAACCTGTCCGCATCGGTCGTGCTCTTTCACGGCATCCGCCGAGGGCGAGCTCTGCTCACGGGGTCCGAATTCGCCAACGTCATAGGGCGGGCTGGTCGAGCGTTCGTCGACACCGAGGGCTTGGTGCTCTACCCCCGCTACGAGCCGACCCCACGCCATCGACGCGAATGGTTCGACCTGACTGTCGGAGACGCCGGCAAGTCGTTGCGTTCAGGGCTGATCACCGTGGCGGAAAACCTAGTCCGGCGGATGCACGCAGCGGCAGGCTCTCCTCAGCTGCAAACCTTCATCGACTACCTCACCGGAGGGGTCGACTGGGCCTTCCCTGTCATCCTTGGTGAGGACACCGAGGTGCGCGACACTGCCGAGCAGACGTGGTCCTCAAGCCTGGCCCTGCTTGACACCGCGCTGCTTAGCATCGGTGGCGAAGACGAGTCTGATCCAGATGAAGTGACGCAACTCATCGCTGATGCGCTGCGGGATTCCCTGTGGGAGCGTCAGCTCAATCGACTCGAGAATCAGCAGGCGGCCAACGCATTACGCGAACTCGTGAGCAGCCGCGCCCGATTTGTGTGGAGCAACTCAACGGCGGCTCAGCGCCGCGGCTGGTACCTCGCGGGGCTGGGTGCGGCGTCTGGGTACGAGCTTGGACTAGCCGCAGCTCGAGTCGTTGAACTGATCTTTCACGCTGAGAACGCGATCGAAAAGAACGACACCGACGCTGCGGTAGGCAACCTTCTCGAGATCGCTACGATCCTCTTTGCCGTGAGCGAGTTCAAGCCCGAGACGTCGCTCATATGGCAGCCGGTCCTTGTTCACTGGCTGAGCGGAGCGCCTCTGGGTCTTCTCGGTGAGGATCCTGTCGAAGTTGCGCAGTTCATCGAAGCAGACGTCGTGTACCGACTTGTTTGGGGTATGGAGGCCGCCCGCGTTTACGAGACTGCTCACGAAAATATAGTCGCCACAGCGCTTACCGGTACCGCTCTGACGGCCATCGAGACTGGAACGTTCAACCGGTCGGCATCGGTGCTCATCCGGTCCGGGTTCGACCACCGCGCCGCGGCGATCGCTGCGGTAACCGACTCCGAGGCGACCTTCAGCTCATCGTCCGAGATGCGCGACTGGATCCGAGAGTTAGACCCAGACCTCACCGAATCACCGGACTGGCCAACCGTTGAGTCGCACGCCGCGTGGAAGCAGTTTGTGAACCGCGCCGACCGCCTGCGCTCGAATAGTTGGGCACTCCATGTCGAGAGCGTTGAGGAAGTTGCTTGGCGCAGTACTATCCCAGAGGCGGGTGCGTGGTTGCGCGTAACAGACGCTGGTCCGGGCAGGATCGCTCTGTGGTCCACAGGATTTGACGCTCTAGGCGAAGCGATGGTCGACATCAATCCACATCGGCAGGGCGTTCTGCACGCCCGTCGGCTATCGGGTTCTTCAGGAATTAAATTGCACTACCGAGGTCCGCGAGATCTCCTCGCCCCGACCCATCGCAGTAGCTGACGACAAAAATCTAGAAGCACAGCAGAGCGCTCTGTCCAGAACGGTAAAGACTATCCGCCGAGGTAGGGGTCAGTCCTGACTAATTTATCCTGCCTTCCAGGCCACTTCACAGTATCAATACTTTAGAACACACTCGCGCAAGCTGCGCAGCAATATATCGGTAGGTCTCACAGACGTTTCGAGCGGCTCGCGTCCCAATCCAGTTGCCGCCCAGCGCATCCTGAGCGCATGGATAATCTCTATTATCCATGAGACGCCGCATTCAACGACTTTGTGGTTACACAATGTTGCGAACGAATGTGGTTCCGCTATTCGCTGTGAATCCGGACAGCCGCGGCGAACATTCCGCCCTTGTTGTGAATGAACACCAGGCTGCCGCCTTCCTGAATTGTCGAAATGGTGTGAATCCGCCGTGGTTACCCGGCGGCCTGCGCACCAAACGACAGCAGCCGAAGACTTTGGCCGATCCTCGGGCCCTATGCCACCGGGCGCAGAGGAACTCCCGATTGACCGCCGAGTCGACCAGCACCCACTTTGAGCGCACCGGCAGCACCCGCAAACCCGCGCCCAGCGAACACGGCGCGTAGTTGACGATCATCTCGTCGACGGGTCCGGCCGAGACGAACTGCGCGGCGATGTGACCGCCACCCACCACCACCCCAGACGTCCTTACCCGACCAGACGTCCTTACCCGACGCCGCGGACACCCAGCTTGGGATGCAACTCGGGTGACGTCGCCGTCGAACGTCTGCACCGAATGCCCGTCGGCGACGATGTCAGGTCGTCGCGTCAGCACCCATGACAGCTGCTCGTGCATCCACGGGCCCGGATGGATGGCGATGATCCGCTCTTGGATCGCCGATCCCATCACCACCGTGCCGATGGTCGCGATGAACTCGTCGTAGTTGAATGGCCCCGTCTGGTCGACATCACGAGAGGTCAACCAGTCCAGGTTGTCGGCCTCGTCGACGATGTAGCCGTCGAGGTCAACCACTCACAGTTTTGGCTCGCCGGCTCACCGACAGAACGCTGGGACGGCAATGCATGCGCCTGGTGACTCGACCTGGTAGGACGGCGGCAACATCAAGACGACGGTCTCGCAGCTTCGTACTGCAGGCTACATTCCGGCGTAATCCGCGTCAGCCACCAGCCGTCTGCCGGCATGTGGACAAGGTACCCCACACTCGGGGCTTTCCATATCGGCGCATTAGTGCGCGGTTGTTGCGCCCGGCCCTGCAGATTGATTCGGTGTTGGGCTGTCGGCTCGACAAGACCACCTGCCATTACCGCACTGACGGCAACGCAGTGTATGTCTGCACTCGTAGCCGGGACGGCGCTGATGACAAACTCCCTCCAACTGGTTGTGTCATGCGTGAAACGCTTAGGCCATCGCAGCAAGGACTCCGTAGCGCGTATCCATGGAACGCATGCCCGACCGGGTGAGCTGCCCAGCTGTCGTGCCGGCGCTGTCGTGTTGCCGCGTCAACCCAGTGACGTCAGCAGCTCCCGACATGCTTGCTCACACGCCCGGCATGCCTCTGCGCAGATCCGGCAGTGCTCGTGGTGGCCGGCATGGCTTTCACACTCGTCACCACAGGAACGGCAGGCCGAGGCGCACGCTTCGAGGATCGCGGTGGTGAGGTTCGCGTCATACCCTGTGTGTCGGGACAAGACGCGCAACGTGGTAGCGCACATGTCGGCGCAGTCGAGGTTCGTACGAACGCACTTGGTCAGCTCCTGCACTGAATCCTCACTCAGACAGGCGTCAGCACAAGTGGTGCAAGCTTGCGCGCAGTCACCGCATGCGTCGATACACTTCGCCAGCGCCGCCCGATCGACCTCACCGAGGTCTTGAGGGTAGGTCTCCAGCATTCTCGCTGCGCTGCTCATTAATTCTCCTCCGATCCATCGCAACAGTTGTGCCGAACGCGTCAACGTAGGGCACCAGCCGCATACCCAACGATCTACGGTTGAACCCCGTAGAGATGAATCGCGGACAGATAAGTCATGTGCGGATGGCTCGCCGTCGCTACAGACGGGCCGGCACCGTGCCGCCTCAATCCATGTGCCGGTCGGGCGTCGCGTGGTCGTCGGCGTAGGCCCCGATGACTTCGTTAGTATCACCACGGTTATGCAAAAACTGGTCGCCTAACACTTCTGGCGAAGCTGTCGAGGGCCGCAACGAGCATTGCCGCCGCCAGCCGTGTATGCGGTTTCGAGCTTCGGGCCGCCTCGTCAGCGAGCTGACAGGCGTAAGGAAGTGCCGCCGCTAGCGATGAGTCAGAGTCAGAATCGTGAAAGTGGTACGTGGCCGCGTACTGGTTGAGATCAAGCTGTCGACTACGGGATCGCCACTGCAATCACAAAAATGGCTCGAGAGGAAAGGGCGACGGTACCTCACAACTCCCGACACACCGGGTGCCCGCGCCGGAGACCAGCTCCATCCAGTGGGCGGTCTCCCCTACTGCCCAATTAGTTGTCACCCACCTGGCCACAGCGAGCCGCGGCCCAACGACGCATGCAAATGGCCATGAGAAGCACACGACTCCGCCATTAATGCGCAGCTGAAGTCGGTACAGTCGACTAGGCTGGCTGTGTCAACCCGATCTGGGACCACGATGACGGCCTGACTGGGACCCACCTGGCACCGGCTAATCACGCCCTTGGTCTCGGTGGTCACTGCCGAGTGGCGAGGGCTATAGGTATCTGCAGACCTGATCGGGGCTACAGGTTTCGGGCTCTGGGAGGGCTGCATCGTCGCGGAGCGCAGCCACGTTGTCGCGAAGTGTTGTGAGGTCGGCGATCTGCGCGTCGATGTCGGCAAGGCGCGCGTCCAGCAGGTCACGTACGTGGCCGCAGGGAGCTTGGCCGTGGTCGCGGATGTCGAGGATCTGCTTGATCTGGGCGAGGGTGAGCCCGGCCGCTTGGCCGCGGTGGACGAAGTCGATCCGGCTGACCGCGTCGGGGGTGTAGTCGCGGTAGCCGGCCGGTGTGCGTTCGGCCGGGGGCAGCAGCCCTTGCTCTTCGTAGAACCGCAGAGTCTTGGTGGTCGTGCCTGCCGCCTCGGCGAGTTCTCCGATCCGCATCCCGGCCTCCATCGTGTCGCAGGTCTCGCTTGACCTTCCCCTTTACTGGAAGGTCCAGTATCGCTGCATCAGGAGCGTTTCCCAACAGTTCTGGGAGGAATCGGGATGCAGACCAGGTACGACCTCGCGATCATCGGATCCGGCGGCGGTGCGTTCGCGGCGGCCATTCGTGCGACCTCTCTGGGCAAGTCGGTGGTGATGGTCGAGCGTGGCACGTTCGGCGGCACGTGTGTGAACACCGGCTGCGTGCCGTCGAAGGCACTGATCGCAGCCGCGGAGGCCCGGCACGTGGCCGCGGACGCGCCGACCCGGTTCCCGGGCATCGCCAGCGTCGCGGGCGCGGTGGACATGCCGGCCCTGATCGGCGGAAAGCAGGATCTCGTCGAGGCCCTGCGGGGTGAGAAGTACGTCGACGTCGCCGACTCCTACGGTTGGCAGGTCCGCCGCGGCAACGCCGCGTTCGCCGGCACTCCGGATTCGCCCCTGCTCGAGGTCGCCGCGGCGGATGGCAGCGTCGAGACCATCGAGGCAGCGCAGTACCTGGTGGCCACCGGGTCCCGTCCCTGGGCCCCGCCGATCCAAGGGTTGGAGGAGGCCGGGTACCTGACCTCGACTACGGCGATGGAGTTGACCGAGGTCCCCGACTCGCTGCTGGTGCTCGGTGGTGGCTACGTGGCCCTGGAGCAGGCGCAGCTGTTCGCCCGGCTCGGGTCGACGGTGACCCTGCTGGTTCGGTCCCGGCTCGCGTCGAAGGAGGAGTCGGAGGTCTCCAAGGCGCTGCAGGAGGTCTTCGCCGATGAGGGCATCCGGGTGGTCCGCCGAGCGGTCCCGACCCGCGTGACCCGCGACGCCGCCACCGGCCAGGTGGTGGTGACCGCGGACGTCTCCGGTGGCGCGCAGGAGTTCCGCGCCGACGAGGTTCTGGTCGCTCTCGGCCGCCGACCGGTGACCGACGGGCTCAACCTCGACGCGGTCGAGGTGAAGACTGGCGAGGTCGGCGAGATCGTGGTCACCGACCAGCTGCAGTCCTCCAACCCGCGGATCTGGGCGGCCGGTGACGTGACCGGGCACCCCGAGTTCGTCTATGTCGCCGCCCACCACGGCACCGTGGTCGCCGAGAACGCCTTCACCGACGCCGAGCGGTCGGTGGACTACATGCGGCTGCCCCGGGTCACGTTCACCAGTCCCGCGATCGGCGCAGTCGGGATGACTGAGGCCCAAGTCCTCGCGGCCGGGATCCGCTGCGACTGCCGGGTGCTCCCGCTGGAATACGTGCCGCGAACGCTGGTCAACCGGGACACCCGCGGCTTCATCAAGATGGTCGCCAACGCCGACACCGGCGAGATCCTCGGCCTGACCGCGGTCGCCAAGGACGCCGGCGAACTGGCCGCCGCGGGCGTCCACATCATCGGCAAGACCATCGCCGAGGTCGCCGACGCCTGGGCGCCTTACCTGACCATGACCGAGGGCATCCGGATCGTCGCGAAGGCCTTCACCACCGACGTCTCCAAGCTCTCCTGCTGCGCCTGACCCGCACCCACCCCACTCAACGAAGGAGGCATCCGCGATGTCGGACCTCAGCACCCAACTGCCCCAACGACTCACCCGACCCGAGGAGACCGGCCTTGACGCCGGCCTGCTGATCCCGCTGCTGCGGCTGCTCGTCGACGGCGACCCCGTCACCGTCGAGCAACTCGCCGCGGCTGCGAGCCGCACCCTCGATGACGTACGGCGCGGTCTCGCGGCGGTGCCGGACACCGAGTACGACGATCAGGGCCGGATCATCGGCCAGGGCCTCACCCTGCGCCCCACCCCGCACCGGTTCACCGTGGCCGGTGAGGAGCTCTACACCTGGTGTGCGCTGGACACGCTGATCTTCCCCGCCCTGCTGGACCGCCCGGCAAAGGTGGAGTCGGCCTCCCCGGTCAGCGGCGAGCCGGTTCGGGTCAACGTCGACCCCACAGAAGGTGCAACCAGCGTCGATCCGCCCACCGCGGTGGTGTCGCTGGTGAACCCGGAGCAGATCACCTCGATCCGTTCCTCCTTCTGCAACCAGGTGCACTACTTCACCTCCCCCGAGGACGCCGCGGGCTGGCTGGCCGAGCACCCCGGCGCGGAGGTGGTCCCGGTGGCCGAGGCGTGCCGGATCGGGGCCGCCCTCGCCACCGGCCTGCTCAACCGCCTCCAGGCGCCCGCCGCGGCCGACGACAGCCACAGCTGCTGCTGACCCATACCCACTGAAGGGAATGAGAACACCGATGATGTCCAACCACGACGATCGCCCGGGAGGCAGCGGCCTGCTCCTCGGAGCCGGCGCCGCGCTGCTCATGGTCGCCTGTTGCGCCCTGCTCCCCATCCTCATCGCCGGTGGCGCGATCGCCGGTATCGGCGCGTTCCTCCGCAACCCGTGGGTCATCGGCGCCGGGATCGCCCTGGCGATCCTCGCGCTGATTGCCATCTCCCGCCGCGGCGGCGGCACCGCCGGCCACGGCTGCTGCCCGCCCATGCCCACCAACGAAAACGTCGACCCGAAGGACGAGCAGAACCGATGAGAATCACCCGCCGCCACCACGCCGCGCTCTCGATCGCCGCCGTACTCGCCGCCGGATCGCTGACCCTGACCGCCTGCGGCAACAGTGCCGACCCCGCGACCGCCGGTTCCGGTTCACCCGCCACCGTGACCAGCGTCGATGGCCAGCAGATCAGCCTGCCCGCCAACGGGAAGCCCACCGCGGTGTTCTTCTTCTCCGTCGGGTGCGGCGAATGCGTCAACGGCGTCCGGTCCCTCGGCGAGGCCGCCACCACCGCCGAGAACGCCGGCACCGTGGCAAGCTTCCTCGCCGTCGACATGGACCCCGGCGAATCCAAGGCCCTGATCGGCGGCTTCATGGAGTCCGTCGACGCCGAACACGTACCGGCCGCAATCGACGATGGCGCGGCACTCTCCCGGCGATTCGAGGTGGCCGCTCTGTCCACCCTGATCGTCGTCGACGCCGACGGCACGGTGACCTTCCGCGCCACCGACCCCGACGCCGCGACGATCACCGCCGAACTGGCAAAGGCCGGAGCCTGACCCATGGGCGGACTGCTCACCCTCGCCTTCGCGGCCGGCATGGTCGCGCCCGTGAACCCGTGCGGGTTCGCGCTACTCCCGGCCTGGATCACCCACACCCTCGGCGACACCGATGCCTCAACGGTCCCGGTGCGGCTGCTGCGGGCGCTGCGGGCCGGTCTCGTGTTGGCGGTGGGGTTCGCCGGCACCCTCGCGGCAGCTGGCCTGGTAGTCAGCGCCGGCGCCCGAGGGCTGATTCGCGCCGCGCCGTCGCTTGGCCTGGCCGTCGGCATCCTGCTGGTGGTTCTCGGCCTGTGGATGCTAGCCGGACGCTCGGTCTCGGTGCGGGTGCCTCGGATCCCCGGCCGGGCAGCCGCGGGACTCCCACCCACTGCCCGGATGGCTGCGTTTGGGGTCGGCTACGCGCTGGCTTCGCTGTCGTGCACGTTCGGGGTGATCCTCGCGGTCATCGCGCAGGCGCAGGCCACCTACAGCTATGCCGGGCTCCTGCTCGTCTTCGGTGTCTACGCTGCTGGCTCGGCGACCGTCCTGCTGCTGCTCGCCCTGGCCACCGCCGCGGCAGGCAGCGGACTCACCCCCCACGTCGCGCGATTGGCCCGCCATGGCCCACGGGTCACCGCTGTCGTCCTGCTGCTCACCGGCGCCTATCTGGCCTGGTACTGGTACCCGGCGGCCACCAGCGACGCCCCGGTCGCCGCGGGCCGTGGTGGCGGACTCACTGACGTCTCCGCGGTGGTCTCCAGCTGGATCCAGACACGGGCGACACTCATCGGCGCGCTCGCTGCCGCGTCTGCGCTGGTAGTGCTGGCGCTCGGGGTTCTCCAGCGACGCCGCCGGATCCTTCGGGGGCGCCCGATGACCACGCGGGACAGCACGCAGTGACAGCCCACCGGGTGCGGCGTGCGCACGAAACAGGCTCGGTTGATTGCGTCACCGCGACGCGTTCCCTGACCGGGTCGACGCCAGCCGGTAGGAGTCGGTACCAGTTTCGATGATGTTGCCGCCGAAGGTGAGGCGGTCGACGATGGCCGCGCACAGGCGCGGGTCCGTGAAGGTCTTGGTCCAGCCGGCGAAGCCCTCGTTGGACGCGATTGCCACGCTGTTCTTCTCCTCTCGCTCGGTGAGGACCTGGAAGAGGAGTTCGGCGCCGCGGCGGTCCAGTTCCATGTAGCCGAGCTCGTCAATGCAGAGCAGGTCGACGCGGCCGTAACGAGCGATCGTGCGGGCCAACTGCTTCTCATCGGCTGCTTCTACAAGCTCGTTCACCAGCCTCGTGGCGAGGGTGTACTTTACCCGGAATCCCTTTTCCGCGGCTGCGGTCCCCATGCCGATGAGCAGGTGAGACTTGCCGGTGCCGGAATCCCCGATCAGGCACAGCGGCTGGCCCTTCCGCACCCACTCGCCGGTCGCCAACTGGTGGATGGTGGCGGGGTTGATGTTCGAGTTGGCGTCGAAGTCGAAGTCCGCGAGGAACTTGCTCCGCGGGAACCCGGCGCCGTTCACGCGCCGGATGGTGGACCGACGGTCGCGGTCGTCGCACTCGGCCAGGAGCAGCTCGGCGAGGAATCCGGTGTAGGTCAACTGGTCCTTGTTCGCCGCCGCGACCGCGTCGCCAAGCAGGGCCCGCATGGTCGGGAGCCGGAGCCTCCGGCAGGCCTGGTCGACCGCCGCTACGGCGGCTTCCTCGGTCAGGCCGCGGCGGCGGCGCAAGGTGGTGGTCACGCTGGTGACTGTGCTCATCGGGGTGCTCCGCTCTCATCGGGACTCATCGGGTCGGGGTGGTGGTCGGTGCCGGTGCGGCGGCCGAGCAGTTGCTGGTATTTCTCCATCGACGGCAGCGGCCGGGTGTCGGGCGGGAGGCCGGCGATGACCGCGGCCGGGTCGAGCAGCAGGCGTTCGGTGAGGGACACGACCTTCCGGCTGCGCTTGGCGTCGCCATCTCGTCGTTCGCCATCGCTGGGCTGCGCAACGGGATGACGGTCTGAACTGGCCCCGGTGGGCGCTGCGAGGGTGGTGTGCAGGCGTGCTTCGACCGCGACCACATCAGCTGAGACTGCACCGACGCTCACTGCGGCGAGCAGCCCGGCTTCGACTTCGTCGGCGGCCATGGCGCGGTGCAGTAGGAGCACGTCGATCAGTTCCCGGGTGCCGACCGCATCCCCGAGCCGCCTGCGGGCGTTCGCCCAGAACGCCTCATGCGCAGGCGTGAACGCCCCCGATTCGCGGGCCTGCGCCAACGCGGTGGAGCCTGGCAATGCGCCCGGCTTACCCTTGAGCACCTCGAGGTAGTGGTCGAGGTTCACCGACTGGCCACCCCTTGTGATGACGCGGGCGTGCCGGGCGATCTGGAGTCGGCCGTCGAACACGACGACCTCGGATGCGCGCAAGGAGACGCGGACGCGGCGGTGGATGAACCGCGCCGGGACGGAGTACCGGGCCATGCGGACGGTGATCATCGCGGAGCGGTCGACCATCGGGTTCAGCATCAGCCCGGGGTCGAACCCCTCGACCGGGAGCGGCGCGAGGTTCTCGCGTTCGGTCGCGAAGTCCTCGCCGACGGTCCGGATCCGCGACGAGATCCGTCGGCGGTCGTCGGCGGCGTCCAAGGCACGGACCTTCTCGTTCAGCTCGTCGAGCGAGTCGACGACGGGCATGGGCACGAGGTGCTGGCGGCGGAACCGGCCGACGTCGCCTTCCACACCGCCCTTCTCATGTGCCCCGGCGATGCCCGGCTGGCAGTAGAACGCGTCGAACCCGAAGTGAGAGCGGAACAGCACCCAGCGGTCGTTCTCTACCCGCTCACGACCGCGCGCGTTGACGACCCGGGTGACTGCGGCGGTGAGGTTGTCGTACCGGACGTGCCGGGCGGGGATGCCGCCGATCTCGTTGAACGCGGCGATGTGGCCCTCGAGGAACGCCTCTTGGCCTTGGGTGGCGTAGATCCGGTGCACCGCCTTCCCGGAGTAACTCAACCTGAATGTGAAGAGGAAGACCTTCGTCTTCACCCCGGCCAGGATGACGTAGAGCTCGCCGAAGTCGACTTCTGCTTCTGCGCCTGGCGCGTGCTCCTGGGGGATCATGACTTCGACCCGGCGGCCAGCTTCGAGGCCGATCTGCGTGCGGCGGATGCGGACGTAGTCGCGAACCGTCGAGTACGACACCTCAATGGCGTCGTGTTCCTCGATGAGGCGGACGTGGATCCGGCGGGCGGTGTGCCGTTGCTTCCGCGGCGCCTCAAGGTCGGCGCGGAGCATGTCGTCGATGGCCGACTTGAACGGATCCAACCGGGGCGAGGAACGCACCGGGGTCTTCCGCGGCGGTGGTTCCGCGGACGTGAGGGCCCGGCGAACGGTGCCGCGTCCGACTTGGTGCTTGCGTGCGAGCGCTCGGATCGACATGCCCTCGACCCGGGCGTCCCGACGGATCGCAGCGAACAGTTCCACACGCACCCTCATCCCGAAACCCACTTCCGGTGCCGCGAGGACCGCTGGATGCGGGTCCTCCTGACGCCACGGAAGTGGGTCCAGATCAAGCCGTCACGACGCCACGCCGAAGCCCGGGTGGGTCCCGAATCAGACCGTCACACTGGTCCCGAATCAGACTGTCACCGCCACGACTAGGCGCTGTCCGGGGACCAGATGAATGTCGATTCGGTGAGGCCGCAGAAAGAAGTTGTTGGTGAGATGGTCTGGATCAAGCCGCTTGTTCCGTCTCGGACGTCTCGATGGTGCGAGATGCGAGGAACTGCTGACCGGCTCGCCGTCGCGACTGTGGTTGTGCAGGCGCGCCGGCTACATCGCATCGCGGCAGTGTGGACAGGGTTGGCTCATGGTCGCGCACATGGGGCAGTTGTCCATCGGCATAGGCATCGTCATGCCGTCAGCACAGCACCACATCAGCGGTTCACCGCTGCCGTTGTCGTAGATCACGGCCATTGGCTCTGCTTCGATGACGTCGAAATAGACTTTCCCGCTAGCAGTTTGACCTTGCGCCAACGTTGCGCCCGGGAGTCCTTGCGGGTTGGCGATCTGCCATAGCACCGGCCACCTCTGACCACCAGGGGTGACCGCGTGGAGGTTCGGGATGATTGGCGTCACAGTGCCGGTGACCGCCCGCACTGTAGCAGTGGCTTCCCAGATCTGGCCCCGCGCAGCGTATCCCGGAAGCGCGGCCGTTGATCTCTGCAAACCCGTGACAGTCCACTCCTGCACGATGGCGCCGCCGGCGTCGACAAGTTGCTGAGGCGTCCCGAACTGATGGTGGGCGTGGTCGCGGGCTGAGGCGGGTACCGCCACCGCTGTGGCCACACCCATGAGCGCGGCCAGGACCGCGGTGATGAGCCGGATATGTCGTCGCATCGTAACTCCTTTTCGAAGGTTTGTGCGGTGGTTGACCGCTCAGATCGCGCAAGCAATATGCGGCAGCCTAGGCGATGATCTATGTAGTTAGATAGTAGGTGAGGGCGGCGATGGCTTTGCTATACGATTGTCCTCGGTGTGGCAGCGCCGCCGAACCGGGTAAGCCGTTGTTGCTACTCCGCGAACGGCGCGAGCCGCACAAGAGGTTTGAAGCCGGCGTAGCGCAGGCACCAATGGATGCGTCCATCGGGAACGGCGGCCGCCTCGGCGGCGAAGGCCGTGAGGAGATGGCCTCGAAAGCCCAGCCGGGGATGCCGTCGCAGTACCTGCTCGACCCATGCAGGGTGTAGTTCGTGTAGCCGCACCCCGGCTACGTCGACGAATGCCCCTGCCGAGACGAACCCGGCTGGGTCGGCCAGATTACCGGCCGCGCCTACGGTGATGTGCCCAGAAATGGCGGCGCCGATCGCCGCCGCCCGCTCGGATGAGACACCACGTTGAAGCGCGAACTGCTCGGCGCGCTCGCCGCCGACGACGGCGAAGCAATGGCCGGGTGTCGGTTGCTCGAGATTCAGGTCGTGCAACAGACTGGCGACGTAGACCAATTCGTGGTCGACCGGTGCGTCATCGAGGGCGGCAAGTGCAAGCCCGAACAGAAACGTGCGGTACGAGTGTTGGAGCATATGAGGTGAAAGCTCCTCGCGTGCCTGCTGTTCGGCATCTCTGGCCAGTTGGGAGTCCGGCCACCGCATACGGTCGAGGTCGATGCCCCCAGCGCCGCGCCAACCCAGCGCCACTCGAAGCCGTCCGATCGCGTGGGACACCACGACATGGGCCAGCGGTGTCAGCAGCTGGCGGCGTTGCGCCGACGTCAAAGCGCCGCCGGTGGCCTTAGCCCACGCGTAGTCGAAGCCGGGTGGAGCGGCTGAGCCACCGGCGGCCAGCCCAGGACGGTCGAGGTTCTGGGCGGCCACCCGGCGGTGGGTGATGCTTCGGGCGGTATCAGCGCTCAGGCGTGGCACTGGCATGAGGACGCCTTGTCCGAAGTGATTTCTGCCGTGACCGTGGATTCGCCTGCGCTGTTGGGCCGCCAGTCGAAGGGAAAATGCTTGCTCGAACCGCCGCGGTGATCGTGGGACCAGTCAAAGCCCACAGCGTGGTCTCGCTCTACAACCCCCCAGGTTGCGATTTGGCCGGGCCCGACTTCGGCACCAGGCGCGTTGGCGGTGGTCACACGGCGATCAGGGTCCGAGGTCGGTCCCGTCAACGCAGCCACACGTAGGTCGACCTTTCCCGGGATTTCGGCGCGCCAGAAGGCGAGGTCATCGGCTGCCTCGAACGTAATGGGTGCGTACTCAATGGCCCGAAGATCTTCAATGAGACTGGCGAATTCGGCCGGCCAGCCGCCCTCCTTGCCGGTGAAAATCCGCTCCAAGGCATCGCGCTGGGCGGTGTCGGCGCTGGAGTCGATATAGAACATCAACCTCATCATGGCGTCGGGGTCGCCGACCCACATATTGCCGGTGAACTCGCCGAGCGAAACCACGTTCAAACCGGTGAGGTCCACCCCGCCGAAGTGCCCCTCTCGGATATGCCAAACCAATGTGAAAAGGCAGTCGCCGTGGGTTGGTTCCTGTGCGAAGCTGCACGGGCAGGGGAGCTTGCAGCTGCATACGTCGAACCAGTCACCACGAAGATGCCAGTCAACCGTGGCCGATGTTGTAGTCATCAGAACTCCTTCCCATATACCCCCGGGGGGTAATGCCCGGGACGACGAAAGGGTAGCTCTCCGGCCGCCTCCCCGCAAGTACCCCCTGGGGGTATTGACGAGGTACCTTCGACCTCGTCGTCCGTGGCTTGTCTGATCATGGTGAATGGCCGACAGGTCACCATTGGGCAGCTCTATGGCATCGGCTACTCAAGGGCCTGCCATTGGCAGCGTCGAGTCAAAATCCTCTTCGTTCGTGTTCGCGGTGGCCCTACGCACTCGCCTTAAGGCCCTAGGGTGAACGTGCTGTTGGCCATGGGCGCCGCAAAGGGTCGTTGCCTTGTCAGAGCCTTCACTTGGATTTGGCGGGTTGGCCCCATGCCAACGGCTTCTGCTGGTTGACAGTGGGCGACTGAGGCGGCGACGCCAGCTAGGGGTGGGGTCGACGCCCCAGCCGCAGTCAAATACTATCAAAGTCCGTAGATGTGCAATGTTCTTCGCGTGCGACGGACGGCGGTTCGGCCATTACGTCGCCAATCTCAGCAGTAAGCCCTTGTATACGACAAACCCGTGCGGGGCAGCCCAAAGTCGCTGAGGCGAGCCGCTTCCGGTTCTAAGTGAACGTTCACCCGCACCGGTGCTGCCCTTCGCGTCGCTTAGGCCACTTCAGGCCACGAGTCGCCCTGGGGACCAGTGAGGCCCGGCCGCCAACTACGCGCAACAACCGATGAGTCAGTGCGGTTTCCGCGATTCGGCGACCGCCTTTCGATGGGAATCTCAGATCTTCGATTGGGTCGCGGTCAGATCTCGAGCGGCATCTGTCCGCTCGCCCTACGAAGGGTTTCAGGATGTACGAGGCGACGTTTCACAGACACCAACCAGGATGGAATCGAGGCGGCTCGGTTTCGGTAAGACGCAGCGCTTGCGTTCCTCGGCCGACCGCCACTTGACCGACATTAAGCACTAGGGAATTCTTCGCATCCACTTGAGTGTGCGATGTTGGTTGCTCGAGGTGGCGACCCGATACAAGGCCGGATCAGCATGCATTCGCGGTCCCCGCGTCGCTTCCGCCAACTTCGCATGTGGGCACTCACTCGATTTGCTGGAGCTAGCATCAACCGGTAAGCCGTCGACGTGGAGCGTTCCGGCCGACATTCCCCATGTGATCAATACCTGCGGTGGCATATGTCGGCTGTTATCGTTCTCGGGACCTAATACGTACTGAGCTTGATCAGTACTTGAGCTGGGCGCTGCAAGTTCGGGCGGTTCGAGGTGTGCCGCGATGGCCGTCTTGTGTTGACCAGTCAGCTGAGGGCCTGTGAGCCCGCGGACATGGAGGTGCCGTGCTTAGATACCTGCTACGTATTGTCGGAGCTTTCTCGGTCAGTGCGGTGGTGGCTGTGCTTGTAAGTCCCTCTGCCGCCGCTCATATCGATGCCTATCTCGATGGGGCTGGGCCGGGAGAGTTCGGACTCATCACGTTGCGAGTGCCGACAGAGTCCGGTACTGCGGCCACCACAAAGGTGGAAGTGCGCATTCCCGACGACGTGCAGTTGCGGACCGTGCTGGTGCAGCCGGTGCCGGGCTGGCAAGTCGCGTCCACGAAGCGAAAGATCGACCCGCCCCTCTATAAAGACGATGGCACGCCGGTGCATGAGGTGGTCAGTTCGGTGACCTGGACGGCGACCGGTCCCGGGATTCTTCCGGGGCAGTTCGTCGAGTTCGGCCTGGATGCCGGCCCGATGCCGGAGTCCGCCACCTTGGCACTGCCCACCGTTCAGACCTTCTCCGATGGCACAGCCGACGAGTGGACGCAGCCGGCGCCTGAGGGTAGCGATCCGGAGTTTCCGGCCCCGAGTGTGACCATCGGAGCAGCGCCGGCCGCGGCGAGTGGGGGCGGCGATCTGCTTCCCGTCATTGCATGGACGGCGCTAGGCTTGTCCGTTGTCGCACTCGCACTCGGAGTGTTTGCGATCGACCGGGCCGCTCGACGATCGGCTGCGCCGAATGCGGCGACATCCGAGGCGTCTTCTGCAGCGAGTGAACCGTCCACCACCTGATGCAGGCAAACCACAGCAGCTAATCCAGGTGAATCACGACAGGACTGAATTTTTCATATGAAGCACAGTGTTCTGCTGACTGCGGCGGTTGGGGCTGTGATCGTTGCTCTGACGGCATGCGGGTCAAATCAGTCGGCCTCGCCCTTACCCGCAGGGTCTCCCTCCTTTCGTGGCCCGACAGGGGCTGTCACGACATCTTCACCCGGTGCGCTGGCCGGAACGGTCATCGGGGTCACGATCGCCGAGGGGGTGGTCACACCTGTCAACGCCCAAGCCGAGGCTGTGGTCGGTCAACCGATCGTGCTCGAGGTCAGCAGTGATGCCGTCGACAGCATCCATGTCCACTCGGTTCCGGAACGCACCTTCGACGTGGAAGCACGCCCGGGTCAGCGATTCGAGTTCATGGTCGGAGTTCCTGGGCGTGTCGATGTGGAGCTGCACGAGCTGCACCGCACGGTCGTCACAATCGAAGTCAAGCCTTGATGCCCGAGACCGCTGTGACGTTCCTAGCGCACGGTGTAGGTGGATCGACGGATCTGCCGGTGCCCCTGTCGTACGCACTAATTGCGGGCGTGTGGGCGTTGGTGTTCACGTTCGCTGTGGTGATCGTCGCGTGGAGAACTCCGCGATTTGACCCGGCCAAGCCGGGCAGCGTCTTACCGGCGTGGGTATCGAGAACCGTTGATAATCCGGTCGTCCGGTGGATCGTCGCGGCGGCTGCCCTCGTCTTCACAGTGTGGGTCGCGGTGGCGGCGATATGGGGGCCACAAGATAGCAGCAACGCGCTTCCAGGCACGTTCTATGTGCTGTTGTGGGTGGGTTTGGTCGCTGTATCGATTGTCGTCGGCCCGATTTGGCGGTTGATCTCGCCCGTGCGCACTGTGTGGCGGCTCGTCAGCATCGGCTCTCGCCGCCGGGTCACCAGCGATGCTCGCCGAGGGTATCCGTCCGGCATGGGCTACTGGCCAGCAGTGCTGGGCCTGTTCGCCTTTGTGTGGTTGGAGTTGGCGAGCCCCGACCCTGGCTCGCTGACAGCGATCAAGACTTGGATTCTCGCCTATGTCGTCGTGATGTTCTTGGGCGCAGCAGTTTTCGGTTCGACGTGGTTCGCGCGGGCCGACCCCTTTGAGGTGTACAGTGTGACGGTCTCGCGGCTGGCGCCGTTTCGGCGAGACCCTGCGACCGGTCGCCTAGTGGTGGGGAATCCGCTCGATCATCTGCCGACCATGCCGGTGCGTCCGGGCACGGTCGCCGTGATGGCGGTGCTGCTGGGCTCCACCGCTTTCGACAGCTTCTCGCAGTCACAGACTTTCCGAAATTTCGTCGACAATAATGCCGCGGCCATCCCACTCGTGGCGGAGTCGACGGGGGGCGCGGTGTTGCGCACCCTGGGTCTGTTGCTCTTCGTCTTCGTTGTAGGAGGGACGTTTACGGTTGCTGCCCGTGCAACCGGTGGTGTGAGCCGTGAGCAGCGCCGCGAGTTACCGGGCCGACTCGCTCACTGTCTGATCCCAATTGTGGTGGGATACATCTTCGCGCACTACCTCTCGTACCTGGTGGAGCGTGGCCAGGAGACGATCGTGCGGTTGGCAGATCCGTTGGGCAGAGGCTGGCATTTGCTGGGGCTGGATTCCGAAGATGTGCAGTACTTTCTTTCGCTGAATCCCACGGTGCTGTGGACTATCAAGGTGTCGTGCGTTGTCATCGGGCATGTGGTCGCCGTGGTTTCCGCTCACGATCAGGCGTTGCGTGCGCTGCCTGTGGGCCATCAACTGACCGGACAGCTCGCGATGATGGCCACGATGGTCGCCTACACCTTGACCGGCTTGTTCCTGTTGTTCGGTGGGTGACCGTGCAGGATCCACCTTTGCGGCGCGCTATCTCGGGCCGCGCACCGGGCAACTGACAACACCCAACATTGACAGCTTCACCTCGTTGGCTGGCAAGCTGTCGCCGTAACTCATTACCGACCTGGCGCCTCCATCACACTTCCTGTCATCAGAGCCCCAATCCCCCATGATCTAGAAGAAGATTGACGATGGTCCGACGATGACAGAACTGACCTACATCGGCTCCGACGGGTGGCGGCTCCACGCGGCTGGCATGGGCGAGGGACCACTTCTGATCATGCTGCACGGCGGGGGTCCTGATCACCACAGCATGCAGCCCCTGGCCGAGCAGCTGACCGACCGCTATCGCGTCGTGCTGCCCGACATCCGGGGCTACGGGCGCTCCATCTGCGCGGACCAGGAACGCCACACATGGGATCAGTACGTGCAGGACGTCATCTCGCTCATGAATGCCGTCGACGTGGAAACGGCGGGACTCATCGGTGCGGGCCTAGGAGGCACCATTGCGCTTCGGGCCTGTGCCAAGCATCCCGACCGGATCTGGTGCACTGTGGTGATCAGTCCGGAAGACATTGAGGACGACGAAGCAAAGGCTACCGAAACGGCGATGATGGACGAGTTCGCCGACCGCGTCCGCGCCCACGGCATCGAAGCCGGATGGGAACTGTACCTGCCGCATTTGCAGCCGCTCATCGCCAATCTCGTCCGCGATGCGATCCCGCGAGCCCATGCAGCCAGCGTCGCAGCCGCAGCGGCAATCGGCCACGATCGAGCATTCCAGTCGCCCGACGAACTCGCGGCCATCACAACGCCCGTGCTGATCATCCCAGGCGACGATGACCGGCACCCGGTCGCGCTTGCTCACCTCATCAGCAAGCTGATCCCAAATGCGCGCATGGCACCTGTCAGGATGTCCCGGGCCCTGAGCACAGCCGATGACATGGGGCAGGCGTTCGCCCCCCCATCCACGACTTCCTTCAAAACCTATCGGGCTCACGTTGATCCGCTGTCGGCTCTTCGTGCCAATCGATGCAGCCAGGGGGCAACGAATTGGGGAAGGACATGTACCCCTAATCAGCTCTTCTCTGTGACCAATCCGTGGATTGCTAGTCCAATCACGCTGCGGCGAGCAGCTTCTGGCCCGAGACAGTGACCGCGACGGTCCTGTTCAACATGGTCGGCTGGGGATATATTCACCTGCGTGCCAGTCACCATTGGGACCCGTCGTCTCTGGCGATCCAGGCGGGCGGTTCCGGTCAGCAGAGCGGCGACGATGAACAGTGCGAACGCTGCGGATCGGCAGCGGGCTAAGATGCCAACTCCTTGTGGCGGCGAGGCACGGACGCGACCAGATTCACCGCAGCCTCTGCGGCTCGACAGCGACGGTTGACTTCGCGGTCAGGGCAGACATCTGCCTTTACTGCAATCACGCATGTTCGGACTGTCAGCGGCTTCGCCATGCGTGCAGCCGGCCGACTACTTACTATGGCGAGTAGTACTGCACCGGTGCATACCTTCGACCATTGCGCCGAGATGCCTAATCTCGACATTGGCCATTAGAGGTCCGACAAATCCAACTCTTGTCGCTAACGGGTCGCTCACTTGCTGCGATAACCAGATTGCGCGGCGTGGCAACCGCGGCGGAGATCTGGCGGGGTTGCGACTCCTCCCCCCCGCCAGATCGCCGGCTTCAAAGGCGGCCAACGCGTCTCGATCTGCCGCTCGGCCGCGCGCGGAGCCGCATACTGGATCTAGTCGCTGGTCTTGCAGTTCCGATGCAGAGCATGTCATCGGCGACAAGTTGTAGTCGGCCGCTAGCTCGGAGAAGGTCGGTCGTGGCACATGAACTGGCAACGCCACGTCGAGGGACGAGGCTGGAGTGAGGCATGGTGCGTCGTTGGACGTGCTCAGGTATCGGATCACGCCCGGGGTTGGCGTATGCGCCCGGCGACCGATTCGCTTCTGAGCCGGCCACTCAGCCTTTGGCTGCTCGCTTCCTGGGTCGTCGTAGCGCGGCGCGTAGGCGCGCCGACTCCTGGGGGCCGATCTGTTCAAGGAAGTAACTGAGCACCAGGTCTGGTTGGCCGCCGGAGTTCAAGGCTTGCCGCATGAGGCTTGCGCTGTGTTGCTCCCGAGTCAAGGTTGGCCAATACCGGTAGGCCTTGCCGTCACGCTCGCGAGCCAGGTAGCCCTTGCTATGCAAGTTGTCCATCGTGGACATCACTGTGGTGTAGGCGATGTCGCGTTCTGCGGCTAGTTCCTCGAAAATTTCTCGCACCGTCGTGGTCGTCTCGGGTCCACGGTTCCAGATGCGCTCCATGATGACGGCTTCGAGTTCGCCGAATCCGCGTGCGCGCACCGTTGGCCTCCCGGCTGTCCCTGTCGAGCCTGTGTCACGCATGGTGCGCCCCTTCGGCGGAATGCGTATGTCTACGTACTCACAGCGTAATGCCGTTTTATCCGGTGCGGAGACCGAGGGCCAATTCGAAGGCTCAACGTCCGCGGCGGCATGGGCGCGGGTCCGAAACCTCCCCTGGTAAGCGAGACGGTTCGAGGATCTCCCCGGTCAACGAGACCTAGTGGGCAGACCATGCTGCCCGCTGACGTCTCGCCGAGATTATGGAACCACCGACCGTACCGAACCGGGTGGAGCTGACGCCGGCTTCTTCCTCTGTCGGGAACGCGATGCCGATGCCACCGCGCCGATCGCGGCGCGGTGGTGCGATTAGCGCGGGATTATCCGGACGCGTCGGTCAACATTCAGCTCACTTCGACGACTACGACCGCTGTAGCGAAGAAAGTATCAGTGACACAGAAATTTGACGTGACCTGCTCAGCTGGCGGCCGCGGGGTGGCGCAACTGCGCCTGCGTCCCGATCTCGTCTTTATCCTGGAACGTCATCATCGGGCACCTCGGGCGCGCACAGCATGAACACGACGAACTTGTTCGCGATGGCAGGTGCACAGGTTGGCCGGCTGGTCGTGCTCTTCGTCAAAGCCAGGTTTCCAGGCTGTCTCCACGGCCGTGACCGGATACGGCTCTCGCCTTCGAGCTCGAGCAGGATCTCGGCTTCGTGCGCTCCTTTCCGGAGGGCGAACTGACGGTCAGCATTCCCTTGCTTTCAGATACCCCTTCGGGGTATGTCTAGAGGGCGTCACCAATCATTGCGTGTCGCGGCTCGGACATCGCGAACCCCGGAGGTGCGTATGTATGCCGGGTTGACGGGGGTCTTGCTGGTCGCCGTCAGTGGGGTGGCCAGTCTCTACGCTGCCCACCGATTTACGGCCGTGTCGTCTAGACCGCTGGTCTCGCTGCCCTTCCAGTCTGGATGGCTACCCGAGGAGCACGCGTTGTCGCGCTATCACGTCCGCTGGTACTTGGCCACGCTAGTGTTCCTGGCCTTCGACGTCGAAATGCTGTTCATGTATCCCTGGGCGGTCGTCGTCGTCGAGATGGGCGCCACCGCGGTCATCGAGATGTTTCTGTTTCTGGCCGCGCTGCTCGTCGCGGTCGCCTGGGCATGGCGAGAGGGTGCGCTGCGGTGGACCTGAATCGATGGCTGGCCAAGTACGCCGCCCGGCGTCCGCATGTGTTCATCGCCGAGCTGCCAGGCAATTGGGCGCTTCGCGCCGCAACACAGAACCTGATCGCTGCGCGCGGATGGCGGCAAGCCGTCTCACCGGCCGGCGCCGACGTGTTGGCGGTCTGTGGAACCGCAGTCGACGATGAATTCGCCGACCTCATCGATCGCCTCTGGGACCAGCTGCCAGGCCCCCGCGCTCGGGTCGTCATCCGAGATCTGTCGGCGACGCGCTCGCAACTGGACCGCGCGGCCGGCGTCCTTGTCGACACCAAGTGGCAGCGCACAGATGCCCGCGACCGAATACAGTCCGCCGCACCGATGCCTCAGCACGACGCCGGCGCCGAAGGTCACCACATGCCCCACAGCGCCGCCGGGCACGGCCGCCCGGCCGACAGTGCCCCCTCCGAAACAGCCCACGGCGGCCACGATGCGAACGGAGACGACGGCAGCGACGACCACGCAACCCATCACCACAAAGGGCAAGGTGACGCTTCACCGCACGGCGGCTCAGATCTTCACCATCCCGAGGAGAACAGCCACGAGCCGGCTGACCACAGCGCACACCAGCACCACGACCGCGGCGCACACGGTGACCCCGGCGAGGATGGTCATCACGATATGGGCCACAGCGGTCACCACATGGACCACGGCGATATGGAAATGGCTCCGGCGGGAATCGCGTTGGCCCAGGGCGGTGAAGACCGCGACGGCTTGGAGATGGACGAGCTGCACGTGCGGCTGGGTCCGTTCCTCGCGTACTGGCCAGCCGGGCTGGTGCTGCGCTGCGCGCTGCAGGGCGATGTCATCACTGCGGCTCAGCCTCAGATGATGGGCGCCGCCTCCAACGAACAACCGCAGCCGCTACTGAGCAGCTGGATGCAGGCAGCCCGCCACACCGACCATATCGTCGACCTCTTGGTACTGGCCGGCTGGCCTCGCGCGGCGGGGCGCGCACGACGGCTACGCGAGGTGCTGCTGGGTGACACCGTCGACAGCCGCGCCGCCCGCCAGCAGGCCGACGCGTTGGCCACCGTGGTGCGCCGCTCCCGGGTGCTGCGGTGGGCGCTGCGCGATCTCGCCCCAATCGCGGTCGATGACATCGACCGATATGGAATGCCCGCGGCTCTGGCCGGAGATACCTACGATCGGCTGCTCACAAGGCTCGACGTGGTGCAACGTGCGGTTAGAGACGAGGCCGATGCGCCCCAGTTGCACGTGCCCCACGGCGCCGTGAAGGACATACTGCCCGATCTGGTCGAGGGTTTAGACGTGGCCACGGCACGGCTGGTGGTCGCCGGTTTAGGTATCGAGCTGTCACCCTCGGAGCGGGGTCAGCATGCCTGAGGTGACGACAGTCAGTGGCGTGTGGGCGCTGGCGGCCGCTGCCCTGTTGGCCGTGCTCGTCCTGTTCGCGGCGAGCCTGGACAGCACTCTTTCCGCACGAGCCGACGGCGCGAGCGGCGCGGTGGCCGCACCGCTGTTTGAGGCGGCCCGCCTGATGCGTCAGCGTCGCCGGACCCTGGTGGCTGCCGACACGCTGCTGTGGCGCATCGGGTGCGCCGGCCCGATCGTGGTCGCTCTGCTGATGATTGTGGTTGTGCCGCTGGGCCGTTGGACGCTGCTGGATATCGAGGTCGGCGTGGTGTGGTTCAACGCCATGGATGTGATGATGTGGGCGCTGGTGTGGCTGGCCGGCTGGGGCCCTAATTCGGTGCACGCATTGATCGGTGGCTATCGGTTCCTCGCCCACGCGTTGGGCTATGAGTTGCCGTTGATGTTCGCCCTGGTCGCGCCCGCCGTAGCGGCGGGTAGCCTGCGGGTTGGTGACGTGGCGAACGCCCAGCACGGCGTGTGGTTCGTGGTGTGGATGCCCGTCGCATTCGTGGTGTATTGCCTTGGGGTGGTCGCTTTTTCGGTAGGGGGCCCCTTCGCGCCGGCGCTGGGGGCCGACATCGCCGGTGGCGTGACCTCCGAGCTGTCGGGCGTAGACCGGCTGCTGTTTCAGGCAGGCCGCTATGCGCTGTTGGCCGCGGGCGCGGCGTTCGCCGTGCCGATGTTTCTCGGCGGCGGTGCTGGTCCGCTGCTGCCGGACTGGATGTGGTCAGTTGTGAAAACCCTTGCGCTGCTGAGCGTCTTGGTATGGCTGCGCCGAACAATTCCAGCACTGCGACCCGACAAGTTCATGGAGGTCGGCTGGGTCGTGTTGTTGCCAGCCGTTTTGGCCCAAGACCTAGTGGTGGCGCTCATCGCCATCTGGAGGAGTTGACACACCATGATTGTTCATATCGTGTTCTGGCTGCTCGCGGTCATCGCCGTCGCTGCCGGTGCCGCGGTGTTCTGGGTCAATTCGATGGCGCGCGCAACATATGCGCTGGCGAGTTCGTTCATTGCGGTCGGTGTCGCAGTTGTGCTGCTGCAGCAGAACTACATCGGCGTGGTCACCATCTTGATGATGGTGATGGAGATGGCGGTGATGGCGGTCTACATGGTCATGTTCATGGGCATGAACCCGGCGCTGATGCCGATGAGCATGGTTCACGACAACCGCCGCGCACTAGTCGCTGCCGGGGCCACCTTTGTCTTCCTGGCTTCGGGGATTGCGCTGATCGACTGGCCCGCCCGGCAGGGCCAGCCGCCGCCGGACGTCACCATGGCACTGGGCGAGGCGTTGATGGGCCCGCACATGCTGACCATGGTGGTGATCAGCCCGGTGATGGTCGCCACGATCGTCGCCGGGGTGGTGTTGGCGGCCGCCCGTACTCGTTATGACCGTTTCGGTGACGATCTCAAACGCCGGCCCGCACGTGACCCGCAGCCCGGGGGAGTCGATCGATGACCTTGCAGACGGTGTTATTGGTAGCGGCAGCGATTTTTAGCGTCGGGCTCTACGGTGCGCTGTCTCAGCAAGTTGTGGTGATGGTGATGATGGGCCTGGAGTTGATGATCAACGCGATCATCCTTGCCGCCGCCGGGTTTTGGTGGTTCGTGATGCCCGCACCCAGCGGCCAGGTGCTGCTGCTGGTGGTCATCGCCGCCATGACGGTGGAGATGGCGATGGGGTTCGCGGTGGCCACGGCGCTGCACCGCGAGCGTCGTGTTGACATGACCGACATGGCAAGCGACCTTTCCCGATGAGCAGCCCGTGATCTCGGCGCTGCTGTGGCTGCTGGTCGCTGCGCCGGCCGCGGTGGGAGTCGTTGTGTTGATCTCCCGCCGCGACGATCGGTGGGTGAACGTGATCTCTTTGGCCAGCATGCTCGGGTGCGTCGCTGTGTCGGTCGTGGTGGCCGTCGCGCGGCCGTCGGTGCAAGTGGCGTTCATGGCGGGCGCGCCATTGGGTCTTCGGGTCGACGCGCTCGCCGCGACCGTGCTGCCGGCGGTCACCACCGCGACGTTGCTGGTGCTGATGTTTTCTGCCGGGAGCATCCGCCAGGCGCGGAGCAGATTTCACGGGTTGATGCTGGTGTTCGCCGCGGCCGCCATTCTGACGGTGACCGCCGCGACGCTGCCCACGTTGCTGCTGGGTTGGGAGATGATGGGGGCGGCGTCCTATGCCCTGATCGGGTTTTGGTGGCGCGAGCAATACCGCGTCTCCGATGGGCTCACCGCGTTCGTGACCACCCGCACCGCCGATCTGGGTTTGTATCTGGCCGCGGGTGCCGCGCTGGCCGGCGGCGCTGGGATGGCGCTGAACAGTTTCGCCGATGCCCAGGGTGGGTGGCGCGATGTAATGGCGTTCGGCGTGCTCGTGGCGGCGCTCGGCAAGGCGGCGCAGCTGCCGTTCTCCTTTTGGCTGTCGCGGGCGATGTCGGGTCCCAGTCCTGTTAGCGCCCTGCTGCATTCGGCGGCGATGGTGGCGATGGGCGGATTCTTGTTGTTGCGGACGCAACCCTTGCTGGCCGCCACCGGCTGGGCGGCGACCGCGGCGGCATGGGTGGGCGTTATCACCGCAGTGATGCTCGGCGCCGTCGCGGTCGCCCAGCGCGACATCAAACAGCTGCTCGCCGCGTCCACCGCAGCGCAGCTGGGATTCGTGGTGATGGCCGCCGGGGTGGCCGCCGTCGGCGGGGGCGCCGCGCACCTGGTGGCGCACGCCGCCACCAAGGCCGGTTTGTTCCTCGCCGCGGGCGCTTGGTTGTCGCTGTTGGGCACCCAGCGTCTGGACGACTTGCACGGTGTGGCGCGGCGCTGGCGGGTGGTGGGGTGGTCGGCGACGATCGCGGCACTGACGTTGGCGGGGATCGCGCCGCTGTCGTTGTGGGCTACCAAGGATGCGGTGTTGGCCGCTGCCGCGCAGCACTCCCCCGTGTTGTACGGCCTGGGACTACTGGCCTCGGCGCTGTCGGCGGCGTATGCGGCGAAGATGCTGGTGGTGATGTGGGCTTTGCCCTCGACCGAGGAGACCGCCGGGCCGCCGACCGCGGCGGCCCGACCCGTCCCACGACGGCTCACCGGTCTCGAAAAGGCGCCTCTTGTGGTTCTCGCAGCAGGGGCGGTGGTAGCGGGAGTGCTGGCCCTGCCACCGGTTGGGTCCATCATTGGGCGTGCCCTCGACGGCGAGCAGCCGATCAGTCATCCCGGCGTGGCCGAGCTGCTCGGTTCGGCCGTCCTTGCGCTGATCGTGGTGGCGGTGGTGGCACGCTGGGGCGTGCCCGAACCTCGCTGGGCCGCATCCTGGTTGGGGCTGCAACGCGCGGCGAATGTGCTGGTGGTTGCCCCGACAATGGCTGCCGCCCGGGTGGCAGCCCGATTCGATGACAAGGTGCTCGATCGGGTGGTCGACGCCGGGGCGATCGCGGTGTTGCGCGCGGCGGGTCGGGCCGCTCGCATCGACATCGGTGGTGTGGACAGCGCGGTGGAAGCGGTAGCCGCGCGAGTGGGACGGTTCGCTCAGCTGACGCGCCGACCGCAAACCGGCCAGCTGCATCACTATTACTTGGCCGCCGGAGTGCTATTGGTCGCCGGCTTCGTACTCATCGTGACGGCGAGGTGACCTGATGCTCAGTGTGATCGTGTTCCTGCCGCTAGCCGCTGCGCTGGTGCTACTGGCCGCATCCCGGCTAGCCGGCCGCACCGCCAACGTGATGTGGGTGGTGGTCACGTCAATCGACCTGGTGCTCATTGTCGGGGTTTGGGCGCGCTACGACGCGCCGGCGCCGAACGAGCTGGCGTTCGAGGAGCAGGTCCCCTGGATTCCCGGCGTCAACAGCAGCTACCACATCGGCGTCGATGGTCTATCGCTGCCGCTGGTGGTGATGACGGCGGTGATCTTCCTGGCCTGCGCGATCTACGGGCTGCGCAACGAGGACCGGCCCCGGCTGCAGGCCGCGTTGTTCTTGTTCCTGCAAAGCGTCAGCCTTGGGTTGTTCGTCGCCGCAGATCTGATCTTGTTCTTCGTCTTCTTCGATTTGTCGATCGTGGCGATGTACTTCGTCATCACCGGCTGGGGACACGGCGACGCGACCCGCTCGGCGCTGAAGTTCTTCCTCTACACATTCCTGGGATCGCTGGCGCTACTGGTGGGCTTTATCGGCCTCTACATCGCCGCCGACCCGCACACCTTCGACATGGTCGAGCTGGCGGCGACCACACCGTTGGCGCGCAGCCCGCTGGCGGGCAGCCTGGTGCTGGCCGCGATCCTGCTCGGATTGGCGGTCAAGACACCCACCGTCCCCTTCCACACGTGGCTGCCGCCGGCGCACACCGATGCGCCCGCCGTCGGGTCGGCGGTGCTCGCCGGGGTGCTGCTGAAAATGGGCACCTACGGGTTCGTGCGAATCGCAATGCCGATGCTGCCGCAGGCATGGCGCGAGTGGGCGTGGCCCATCATCGCCGTCGGGGTCGTATCGGTGATCTACGGGGCGCTGGTCGCGCTGGCCCAAAACGACCTCAAACGCATGATCGCCTACACCTCGGTCAACCACATGGGCTACATCGTGATGGCCGTCGGCGCTGCCGGGCTGACCGCGGCGGGCACCGCCGACGCGCGGGAGGTCGCGGTAGTCGGTGCGGTCACCCAGATGGTCAGCCACGGCCTGATCACGGCCGCCCTGTTTCTGCTCGCCGGGGTGTTCTACGACCGGGCGGGCAGCTATGACATGGACTCCTACGGCGGACTGGCCGGCCCGGCGCCCAAACTCGCCGCGCTGTTCGCCGTGGGCGCGTTCGCCTCACTGGGATTGCCGGGGTTTTCCGGTTTCATCGCCGAATTCCAGATCTTCGCCGGCAGCATCGCCGCCTCTCCGGTCACGGCGCTGGCTCTGCCCGGCATCCTGATCACCGCCGCGCTGTTTCTGCGCGCGCTGCAACGCGTCTTCACCGGTCCCACGCGTGGGCATGCTGTCGACTTCACTGACCTGCGGGTCCCTGAGACCGCTTCGGTGTCAATCCTTCTCGTGCTCAGCGTGGCCATCGGCCTACTGCCCAGACCGCTGCTGGACCTCATCGAACCCGCCGCGACAGCGCTGGTCGCGCTCGTCGGGAGATAATCCGTGAATCCCGAGGCGGCGATGCGGCCACTGCTAATGGGGCCGGAGATGCTCATGTTCGGCGCCGGTCTGGTGGCGCTGATCGCGGGATCGTTTCTGCCCCGGCAGCGGCAGTGGTGGGTCGGCGTCATGGCGGCCGCGGTGCAGGTCGGTGTTATCGGCGTCGCAGTGGTGCAGATGGTCGGCCCGGATCAGATGGCTTTCGAGGGCGCGTTTTCCGTCGACACCGCCACCGGTGTAGCACGGATCGCCTGTGCAGCCGGATTGTTGTTGATATGGGCGGTGGCCGGCGCTGAGATGCGGTCCTCGCCGCGGGAAGCCGAAACATATGCGCTGCTGATGTTTTCGAGCACCGGGGTCCTGGTGCTGGCAGGCGCAGACGACCTGTTGTTGCTGGTGGCCGGCTACTTCCTGGCCAGCATCCCGCTCTACGGTCTCATCGGGTTGAGCCGCTCGGCCGCCGCGGCCGAGGCCGCCATGAAGGCCTATCTGATGGGCGCATTGTTCGGGATCCTGCTGATGCTCGGCGTCACGGTTCTCTACGGCCTCACCGGCGCGACGCGCTACCCGCAGCTGGCGATGGTCCTGGGCGGCGCTCCGACGATAGCGGTCGCCGCCGGAGTGGTCGGTGTGCTGGCGGGCCTGATGTTCGAGGCCGGTGGTGTGCCGGCGCACTTTTGGGTGCCTGACGCCGCGCAGGGCGCTAACGCCACGGCGGCGACGTATCTGACCACCATTCCCAAGATCGGGGCTCTGGTGGCGTTGTACCGCCTCACCACCGTGCTGCCCGACACCCTGGCGTGGCCGGTATTGATCGGCGTATTTGCCGTCGCCAGCATGACTTTGGGTAATCTAGCCGCCTATTGGCAACAGGACCCGCGTCGGCTGTTGGGATGGTCCACGGTCAGCCAGGTCGGCTATCTCCTGGTGCCGATCACCGTCGCGGCTAGCAGCGAGTTGGCGCTGCCCTCGCTGCTGTTCTATCTAGTCGGCTATACCGTCACCAACATTGCGGCGTTCGCGGTCACCGCGGCGCTGCCCGGGTGCCACGATCTCGATTCCTACCGCGGCTTGGCGGGAAGTCACCCGTGGCTGGCGGGGGCGCTGGTCGTGGCGCTGCTCGGTCTGGTGGGGACTCCGCCCACCGCGGTGTTCATCGGCAAGGTCACCACGGCCACCGCGGCCTGGGACGGCCGGTATGCATGGCTGGCCGTCATGGTGTTCGTCAACACATTGGTCAGCCTGTTCTACTACCTACGCTGGATCATCCCCGCCTTCGGGCGTCCCCACGAGACCGGCGATGCCGACAAACCGGCGGCCCAGCACTGGCCCACCCGCGCCGCGGTGTCGGCCGCCACGCTCAGCCTCCTTCTGGGCATCATCGCCGGACCGGTATGGCAACTAGTCACCTGACCCGCGTCGACACAGGGCGTTGCTCCGCGCCATGAGGCCACACAAAACGCGGAATCCTTGCAGGCGATCATCCACGTGGCGTCGCCAACCCGATTCCAGCGGACATCCGTTCGTCGGCTGTGCGAAGAGGGCGAATGACCACCCTGGTGGAATACCCACCAGGGGTATATTGTCTCTATGTGTGGTTACCCCGCCCGGGTATGCAAGGAGGCGCGTCATGTGCACAAGCAGGTGACTGTCGGTTGGCGCCTTCGCATGGCGAAAGGCGCTGTTAACACAGTCGTTGCTCACAGCTAGCAAGGAAGGCGTAATTCATGGCCACCAGCGAATATGAGGTCACAGGAATGACCTGCGGGCACTGCGAGATGTCGGTGCGTGAGGAAGTCGGCCAGATCGACGGTGTCGAGCAGGTCGACGTCAGTGCGGCTACCGGCAAGCTGGTCGTCACCAGCGCTAAGCCGGTCGACGACGCGGCTGTACTCGCCGCCGTCGACGAAGCTGGCTACACCGCGGCGCGCGTCGGATGACTTATCGCCGCTAAAAATCTTGGGACAGCCGAACCGCACGTTGGCGACCGTTGCCCGGACTTCTGACCGAACCTGAAAGGACATCCTCGACCATGACAGATCACCGTGCTGCCACCGGCACCAGCGACGATCACCACCGCGACGACCACGACCACGACACGGTGGATCCTGGCGTCGACGCCGCCGAGTGCCCGGTCATGCCTGGGCGGTTCGTGGCCAAGGCCAAAGCCGAAGCCAAGGGCTGGGTGCGCCAGTACGCTGGGCGTACCTACTGGTTGTGCTGCGCTGGATGCGTCCCCAAGTTCGACGCCGACCCAGCGAGATACGCTGCAGCATAAGCCAGCTATCGGCGATGGGTGGCTCGGCGCCCCGCGCGGGCGCGCGTGGCGAGAATCACCCATCGTCACAATTCCTGCGACAATGTCTCTGAACCTGCGACGCCCAGATATCCGGTGTTAAGCGCGGGCCCTTTTGTCCCGAACGTCAAATTCGGCCACACCACTGGGAGGAACACATGCCCACATCGGCAGCCGAAGGCAAACCCTCGGCGGCGCCGCCGCGACATGGCTACATCACTGACAAGGACCGCTACCTTGATCGTCTCAAGCGCATCGAAGGACAGGTGCGCGGCGTGCACCGCATGGTTGACGACGAGCAATATTGCATCGACATCCTCACCCAAGTCAGCGCCCTGACCCGGGCCTTGCAGGCAGTGGCGCTCGGCCTGCTCGACGACCACCTCAAACACTGCGTGCTCAACGCCGCGCATGCTGGCGGCGATGACGCCGACGCTAAGATCAAAGAGGCCACCGACGCCATCAATCGACTCGTGCGATCGTGAATCGCCGCATACCCTTCCCTCGACGGGCTAGCCCCGTGCGGTCATGACCTACCATCGCCGCGGCCGCTGGCCATCATCACGCCAGGCGCCCGAATACCGGCGATACGCCCAGGTTTCAGAGTCGACGAGAGCCGCATTGGGCTTTGGGCCATCTGCGCTGACTGCGGTCGTGCCAACCGAGGAATCGCGCCGATCGCAAGCACCAATCGACTAGCATCTGTGTACCAGAACCGTAGATCCGGGCGCGTGCCGTCAGCGCCGCAGTCCGCCGGTCCAGCGAACGGAGCGACGTGGGAAGGCTGCAAGCCATCGACCGCCAACTAGAACTGCTCAGCGCGGTTAGCGCGGCCATTCGCAGGCTCGGTGGCCGCCCCGACACCTCTTTGATAGATGAGCTTCTTGAGGAACGCTGGGAATGCCAATGGCAGCTAATGGGCTTGGCAGCCACGTTCACAGCTGGCCAAGGCGCCCGAGGCCTCGTGGCCCCGGTGGGCTCCTATCGATACAGACGTAGAGACGACTCAGACGCCCGGTGAAATACGAAAATGCCGACTCCTCATCCGCAGAAGCGCAGAAGGTCAGCGCCGGACGAGCTCACGGCCGCTTTGTTGCCACGCCTGCATTCCACCTGCTAACTCCACCACGTCGTGATACCCAAGGTCGGCCAAAGTGGTGGCGGCGATTGTGCTCATCCGTCCGGTGCGGCAGTAGACCGCCAGCGGAGTGTTGCGAACGGACGGTAGCCTGCCGATGCTGGTCTCGATTTGGTCGAACGGAATGCTGAGATCCGTGCCAGTGATGTCGCCTTCGTAGGGCACGTGCACATTGATGGTGACCCGCTCGGGCGCGGCAATCGCCTCCGCAAATTCGCTCGGTCCGACTGAGCGCGGTGCGTGTGGCACAGTGTCGGCCTGTTCTGCGGACGGCAGTGCCGCCGACGGCGTCAATTGTTCGGCGGGAGTAGAACACCCAGCCAAGGTCAGCACCGCACCGACGATGGCCACACGGGCGCAGAGATTACGGATCAACGACACCACCTGACTGAGCGTACTAAGTGTGATAGTAGATCAGAACTGGGCCATGACTCGGCATTGGCGGCGCTGACCTGGGATCAAAGCACACACGTGCAGGGTGGCCGTCCCCTGTACGCGAGACGAATCCCGCCTATACCCTGGCAGGGTATAGGATGCGGGAGAGGAGACTGGGATGAGTAACGAGGTCAAGCCGGAGCGGGCGCTGGTGCGCGTTGCCCGGCACCCTGCGGTGCGTGCGGCCGCCAAGTGCGCGCTGATGTGCGCGCTTGGCGCCAACACCAGGCGTCGGCGTGCTATGAAAAACGACCGCACCTGCTGCGCATAAGCGCTGGCCTTCATGGCGTACGGCCTCCCGCGGACCACGAGGTGTCCGGGCATCTGAAGCGACGAGGTCATGCCGGTTCAGTCGGCGACGCGTCGACACGGCTGGTAACACCGCTCGGCGCCGCGGCAAGCAGTGGCGCTGCGATGACACGATCGCCGCAGCCGTTGGGTGGTCCAGCAGTTGCCTTGGTGGCCAATATCTTTGATGACGGATCAGTGCATCAACGTGCGAGCGGCCCACATCGTCGGCACCCCACACTTTTCGCTAGGCACAAGGCGAGGCCGTCACGGGTTCGGCGAAGTGGATTCGACAGGGCGGGGTGGCGCCGACCCGGAAAAGACACCCCGCCCGCTGCTTTAGCAGGAAGCGTCGACGTACACGGTCTCGTACAGGACGCGCTCGACGAGCTGATCGCGCCGGTTCTGTCGAAACTCGGTGACCTCTCGGCCTGGGCGCACGCCGCTGATCGTGCACTTCTCCAACGGTGCTGACCCGACCTTGTTGAGGATCACTTTGTAGCCGTTTCCTTCCAGTCTGTTGATTGTGTCCTGGACCGAGCCGGGCCCGGTCGGTGCTGCAGCGGCCGGCTCTGTTGCGGCAATCATGGCTGTCGCGAGAGCTGAAAGTGCGATGGTCACCAGTGCGGATTTCTTCACGGTTGATCTCCCTTCGCGTACCAAGACGTTTTATGGTCGCGCTCAGTACGTAGCTAATGCGTATATGACTCTAGGGTACCTGCTTACAGACACATGCCAAGCCTTACGCGCCACGATTTGGTAACAGGTTAAAGCTTTGAGTTGCAGGGTCTTTCATGCAGGCAGCATCGGGCTAGTCCGCGTCTCAGCCCTGCACTCCAACTGGCGCGCCGGGCGCCGCTCAGCAAATGCCGGAGACGACCAAAGCGTTCCCAGCTCCGGCGATAACGGCGGGTGTTACCTCGAATCGCTAGCCCCGACTGAGAGCCGATTGGTCACCCTTGTCGTGCAAGTGCACGATGCACGGGCTTGGAGTCACATCTTGCGTTCGTCGACTCGAAATCTCATCATCGCGCCGCATCGGCCAGTGCTGTCCGGGGCACTAGATGCCCGCGGCGATCGAGTCGATGCAGCGCTAGTGCCGCCGCCAACCCAACCAAAGCCAATCCGGCCCAGAGCAATTCGTCGGCACCGGCATCACGAGCGGCCTGCATGAGTGCGCCGGTGGCCAGGTTGCCGGCCAGAATGCCGATTCCGACAATCGTGTTGTAAAAACCGTAGTGCGTAGCGACGAGGCGGTTGTCCGACAAGGACACCACTGTGTCCATCTCGAAGGGGAAGACGGCTGCCGATCCGACGGCCAGCAGCCCGGCCGAGACCAGCAACGCCACGACGGCGGCAACGGAACCGAAGCGCCCGCTGGTGGGGACAACGAGCAGCGGCAGGAACGAGGCAGAAAGAATGAGCATGCCGATCATCAGCGACCGTCCGGCACCCCAGCGGGCGGAGAACCATCGCGTGATGCGAAACTGCCCCGTGACAGCGACGGTCCCGGAGACGACGAACACTGCGGCAATCAGCATTGATTCATGTTGCGGAGCCAGCACGGCAGCATGCAGCGGCAAGGCCAGGTAGACCTGGAAGCTCAACACATAGGAGCCGATCATCGCGGCCGCAAACCACAGGAATGACCGGTTTCTCACCACGATGCGCCAGTCATCGAGTATCGCGGTCTTCTCGGCGGGCGGTTCGGCGCTGTGTTGCGGCAATGCGAAAAGCTGCACCACGGTCAGCATGGCAAACACTGCGGCCGCTACAGCGGCGACGATGCGAAAGTCCGTCACCATCAGGGCCAGTCCTGCCAGCGGGCCCGCCAGAATGCCCGCTTGATAAAACACGTTGAACATGGCGAATGCTTCGACCCTGCGCTCTTTGGAATCCGCAGCAAGGTAGGCGCGCACCGCAGGATTGAACAACGCTCCGGCGAAACCCGTGGCCGCCGAAGCGATCAAAACGGCGGGTAATGACTGTGCTACGACCAACAGCCCGAATCCAGCCGTGCGCAATAGGCAGCCGGCGACAATCAGCGGCTTGTAGCCAAGCCGGTCGGCCAGCGTACCGCCGACGATGAACATGCCCTGTTGGGAGAAGTTGCGCACGCCCAGAACCAGACCGACCGCCCAGGCCGCCAGACCCAGTGGCCCGGCTAGGTATCCGGCCAGGTAGGGCATCAGCATGTAGAAGCCCAAGTTGATGCCGAACTGATTGATCATCAGCATCCGGCTGGGCCATCCGAAGCTGGTGAACTGCCTGAGCCCAGCCACCATCAGTGCTCACTCCGCACTGGATCGACCACGTTGAGGCAGCGTGTCCATGAGCTGACCACCCGTTCGAATGGGTGAGCGACGATATCGGGCTCGTCGGGCGGTTGCCAACCGTAAAGATCGTGTTGGCGGCAGTAGTCGTCGTTGTAGATGGTGTCGAAGTAGCGTTGCGGCCCGTCGGGGAAGATGGCGGTGATCGTTGTGCCGACCGGGTGTGTTCTGGTCACCCAGCCAGAGACCAGCGCGACTGCGCCGACACTCCAACCGCCCGTGGCATAGTGTGTCGCCGCCAGTGTGCGGCAGCCCCACACGGCCTCAGCAGGAGCCACCCAATGCACCTCATCAAAGGCGTCGTAATCGACGTTCCGCGGGTAGATGCTCGAGCCCAGTCCCCGCATCAATCGGGTCGCCGCCGGCTGGCCGAAAATGGTCGAACCGACTGTATCCACACCGATCAATTTGAGATGGGGATTGAACTGACGTAGCACCCGTGCGACCCCGGCGGAGTGACCGCCGGTGCCGACAGAGCACACCAGCACGTCGATATCGCCGAGCTGGGCAATCAGCTCCAGCGCCAGGCCCTGGTAGGCCTCGACATTGTCGGGATTGTTGTACTGGTCGGGATACCAGGAGTGTGGGTGCACGGCGAGCAGCTCAGCGACTCGATCACGGCGCGCCTGCTGCCAGCCCCCTTCTGGATGGGGTTCGCTTACCACCTCGACTTCGGCGCCGTAGGCCGACAGCATGCGGTGCATGATCGGCTCCATTCCTGGGTCCGCGACCAGTGTCACGGGGTGGCCGTACACAGTACCCGCCAGGGCCAGCCCCAGACCGAGAGTGCCGCTGGTGGATTCCACGATCCGGGCCCCCGGTCGCAGATCGCCGCGGGCGCGACCCCGCTCCACCATGTGCATGGCGGGACGGTCTTTCATGCCGCCGGGATTGGATCCCTCGAGCTTGGCCCAGAAGCCGCGCTCATCGTCACTGAAGGGCGCCGATATCCGCAGCACAGGCGTGTGTCCCACCATGGTGGCCAGGCGGTGGTTTCGGCCCAACGTGCGATGGTGTGAAAAGTGCAGGTCGGTGGAATGGACGGATAGGACATGGTTCATATGAGTGTCGCTTCTGCTTGGAGCCGCGACTTGACTGCGCGGCAGCTGACGATGGGCAGCAGTGAGCGACCGGCCGTGCCGCCTGAGCGCGGTCGGTCTGGGCTGCCTAATCAGCGCCGTGAAATACAGAAGCGGGTCAGCAATTGGCGACCCGGTGCGACATGGCCGATGCCACGCGGCGGGCCGCGCACCGCCGCCCAAATCCCGTGACCGCCGTACAACCAGGCCGCGGCCACGGCAATGAACATGCCCAAAGCCACTAACAGGGTGGCGATCCGTGGCACCACGGCGGCGGAAAGAATCTCCGGCGACCACGCCACCGACTCTCGTAAGTGCGGGTGATCCATCACGGCAGCAAAGTCATCTGCCGTCGTCGTCACCAGCGCGTGAGGCGCGTGAGGCGGGTGATCATCGAGACCGCCCGACCACGGCAACGCCGCTTTACTGCCGACAAGCAGCACCCAAAAAACGACAGCCAGCGTTACCGCCGACCGCAGTCGCCTTCTCGTGGGAGCGTCGTGGTACCTCACAATGTCGCCCACTGTAGCAGCTTGTACGGCCATACTCCGTAGGTCCCTAAGTCGAGTCCGTGTTGTTATTCAGTCGCGATTCGACGGTTCAAACCAAACCACACCCATTGTGTGATGTGGATGACTGTCTCAGTGGGGCAGTTCTTTTCGCTGAATGAGCTCTGCCACACCACCTTGTCGGCCCGATAAGTGCAGCTCATGTGCTCTGCTATTCCAGATATTCAAACAACGCCCACATTGACGCCTTGCCGGCCCGCCGTCGCGTCCTAGGTTCAGTCGACGCTTATCACACTGGCATCAGCAACCACAAAAGTAACAGGGGGATCGGCTCGGCGCCGAGCCGATCCATGTGCCTCGGCAAGCTGTGTGAGTGTCTTCAAGCACCTCTGAACAGGGCAAGTCGTTAAACCTCACGGCACACTTCTGACCGGTAGATGCTGATCGTCGCGGTCAGGGCATCCGTGATTCAGCTAACTTATCCTCGGATCCGGTCCTCTGCGGTTGGGACATGTGGGTGGTGGCCGCCAGTCGGCCTGGTTGAGCGCGGTCGAAGGGAATGACTCTGGGTAAGGAATCCCGCCAGACACTGCCGCTTCGGCGCCCACTGCCGCTATGGACAGTCCACCCCTGCGGGCACTATCCGTTTGGATCACCGCCGCAGGCGGCTCACGCCGCCTCGATGGCATTCCCCCGTTGCTGTCATCATCGGTGGCACGATGGTGGCGATATCCCGGTGCCCTCGGGTATGGGTGCCAACCCTGTGCCGGTGCTCGGCGGTGCGCCGGTTGCGGCCCCGGCGGTAGGGATTGTTGGCGATGAGCAAGGTCGCCTGGCGCCCGCGTCGCTAACACCGCTGGCAGCTTGTCGATGAATTGTGGTCTCCTCGAAGGTCCAGGCCAGGCACTTGTACGACGCAATCCACTTTGTCGGCGCCGACTTTCCGTGGGAATTGGGCACTCTCCTGATCACGCGCACGGCCACGACTACCGCAACCAGCTGCCCGCCCACCACCATCGGACGCTCCGCACCATTCGGACGCGCCTGGCTTCCCCACTCGGACACCGGCGCGCTGTTGCTGGAGGCGGAAAGCCTTGTGGTTGCATGCTTTACGCGCTGGTCGACTACGGTCTCGATGCGGCCCCGCGCGCCGCTGGTGCTGTCACTGAGGGGACTCGTAGCATGGCAGAAGTCCAGAACCGCGGGAGACCATATGGGCTTCACCACTTCGTCGGCCGCTCGTCCAAGCAGGTGGCTCACCGTGTCGCTGGCGGCGCGGCAACCGGAGTCGGCAGTGTGGACGTGGTTGGCACTGGCCGGCTTACTCGGAGCCATGGTGCTCGCCACGCTCGGCGTCCCGCCAGTCGACATCCATGGTCCGCTGCATTACGCCGGAATCATGGATCCGTTCTGCGGCGCGACACGCGCGGTGTATCTGACCACGCACGGTCAATGGACGGCGGCGCTGAGCTACAACCCCGCCGCTCCCCTGCTGCTGATTGCGGCGGCCGGCTTGGTCTTGCGGGGCGCCGCGGGGTGGTGGACCGGACGCTGGGTGCACGTCCAGATGCCCCGCCGCTCAGTGATCGCGATCGCCGTGGTGGTTTTGATCGCGCTGCAGGTCCATCAGCAGTCCAACGTGGCGCTGCTGACAGCGCCATGGATGGGCGGCTGACCCGGGAGAACCGCGAACGGCGGCCACTGCTGGATGTAGGTCGGCCCAGCCAGCTTCGGGTCGACAGCCGTCGTTGAGCCCGGCGAAATGCCGCAATTGTCGGGATCTGCCGGCGAGCACTGCTGCCGAGCGCGCACGTGTCGTGCGCGCACATATCGCCGGTCAGCTGTCGAGCACGCGCTTCAGTGCGCGTAGCTGCTCAGTACTAGGCAAAATAGGGGACGCCGGTCTGTCAGATGAACTCGGCCGACATCAACGCAGGCTCGGCCGACCACACCGACCGGGCCTCTCCCACACCGCACTGCGCTGAGAGCGCCGTGGCGCAGACCTCGCCGACAGAGTGTGGCCTCTGCCTTACCGGCGAGATCCGTCGGTGTCCACGACGCGAAGGGTGGGAAACCGCAAACGCGCCGACAGCCACCTAGCCGCACACAAGGACCCCGGAAATACCGAGTATAAGTGTGCCCAGCGGCGCGATCGCCATCATCGCCGTAGCGCTCGTGAGCGCGGCTTGCGCACGCACGCGGACATGGTGGGCAGCCGGGATGGCAAGGCGCTCAGCACGGTTCAATACGGCGATATCGGCCGCGCCCAGCGCGGCGGCCGGCGCTCCCGCAGCCAGAGCCATCAGCCCGGCCAGTAGGGCAGCCTTGCCGTGCCGGCGCGCAGCAGCATCATCGGCGCACATTTCCAACAACCGCGATACCTCGGTGGCACCACGCGTCATCAGTCCCAGCCAGGAAAAAACCAACGCCAAGCCGCGCAGCGCCGTGAGAATTCTGGGGTGGCGGCCATCAAGGTGAGCTCGCTCGTGTGCGAGCACCGCTGCTAGCTCCCGCTTTCCTAGAGCTCCTACGGCCGCGGTGGTGACGACTATCGCGGGAGGCTTTCCTCCCACGCAATACGCAGTGCGTTCGGGGGCGTCGACGACATACACGTCGCGTTCGCCGGTCGGCCGGCCCACCAGCCGAACAGCTTCTGCGTGCCCGGAGGCATGCTCACGTAGCCGCCTAAGGACGCGCACGAACCGGATACCGATAACAGCGACGGCGCCCACCACGGCAGCCGCTGAAGCCAGCAGGATCATTTGTGGTGCTGTACCTGCCTTACCCGCAGCGAGATCGCACAGGAACCTGACGCAAGACACAACGAAAGAGCCGCCTTCGTGCCAGTGCGCGACCACATCGACAATCACGAGCACCACAACTGTCAGCCAGCTCAGCAAGACACTGGCGATTGCGATCAACCACGCCGCGACTCCGCATCTGGGAGCGTGCCCGCCACGGGTGAGAAAAACCAACACCGGTGGCCCTGCCACGATCACCGCCAGGCTGTAGAGCAGCAGGCACGCCGCGACGTTCACCGTTTCTTGGCCCTGCTCGATCGCCTTGCCAGTCGCCGCAATGCTTCCCTGAGCCGCTCGGATTCCGTGGGGCCGATCTGCTCGATGAAGTAGCTCAGTACCAGTTCTGAGCGGCCTCCACCGTCGAGCGCGTCACGCATCAACTGGGCGCTGTGTTCTTCACGGGTCATGGTGGCCCAATACCGGTAGGCCCGGCCATCGCGTTCGCGCTCCAGCCACCCCTTGGTGAACAGGTTATCCATGGTGGACATCACCGTGGTGTAGGCAATACGACGCTCGGTCGAAAGCTCTTCGAAAATGTCGCGCACCGTTACCATCTCGGGATCGTGATTCCATACGCGATCCATCACGACGGCTTCCAGCTCGCCGAATCCTCGTACACGCACCGTTTAGCCTCCAGGAATGTCGTTGCAGAGCCTACCTGGTGCAGCCTGTTAGGCCATGCTGTGACCCGCAGATGGCGGCGTGAACGTGTCCGGGTTTGGCGAAACGGCCATCGCACGTCGGCCCGAGAGGGTGGCGCCGAAAATCCTGTCACACAAGCATCGGCTAGCTCTGCACAATCACCGGGTCGCCAACCTTGACAGTGTTGAAATACCATTCGGCGTTCTCCGGGCTGAGATTGATACAGCCATGGCTGACATTGGCCGAGCCCTGCGAACCGACCGACCAGGGCGCCGAATGCACGTAGACACCGCCCCACGTCACTCGCACGGCGTACTCCCCGTCGATCAGGTAGCCCTCGGGGTCGTCGAGCGGAATCCCAATCGTGCGGGAATCAAAGACCACACTGCGCTGCTTCTCCAGCACCTTGAACGTCCCCACCGGGGTGTCAAAGCCGGGCTTACCAAGCGACGCCGGCATTTCGCGCACGACTTGGTCGTCGATACTCACCGTAAACGTGTAGGCCGAGATATCGGCCACAGCCACCACCGCCGCTCCGGTACTGAATTCGGTCTTCAAGCCCCCGACTGCAACCGTCACCGTCGAATACGCGGGCCAGAAGCCCCGCGGAACCCACTCCACGAGACGATCTGTCAGCCAGGTGAACTGACCCTTCACCGGTCGCGACGCCGACACCGTGATGCTGCGTTCGGCTGCGGCGCGGTCGTCAACTGAGCGACCGAATCCCACCAGCACTGGGTGAGCAACGCCTACCACCTGACCAGGCGCCGGACTTAGCATCTCCACTGAGGGGTCCACGCCCCATGCTTTGGCCGACCCAGACCCCACCGGCGGTGGCGCCAGCACCACCGCCGCAGCCGCCAGGGCCACCGTCAGCAGCCCCCGAAGAGTGCCGTGCACGAAGCCTCCCTTCACCGCAATGCGAATCTAAAATCATCTTACGTATCTACTACGTGCACCGTTGGTCAGCGCGTGCACAGCCTGCTACGGCAATGGACTCCAGCTTCCGCGGCTGCGGCGACGTCGCGCCATCGAACCGCTCTGGCGTGGTCCCGCAAGCGCGGGCGCGGCCAATGCCGCGCGTCTTGGCCTGTCGCTTGACTCGCGGATCGCATGACATCGCGCCACTGAGCGACGCGATCTCAACGACGCCGGTCCCACGCCGATCAAGACCAGGCTGTCTTAATCGCGGCGAGTGTCGATGTCACACAGTGTGGTGACGGTGCGACGTCAGCCGGCCGTGCAGGACACTAGCCCTGTCAGAGCGGCAAAGGTCAGCAGCGTGGTCATGCCCAGAATTAGCGCTGCGCCCCAGGCCGCGTTGAGTCCGGCGAAGCGGCCCACAGATGAATGCCTGCCCGCCAGCCGAGCCAGCCGCAGCTGGGTGCAGTCGCTGGCGATGCCCAGCGCGGTCGCCGGCGCGGGCGCGCTCTGCAGCGTCTTCAACGCGCGGTGCAGACCGAGGTGGCCGTGGGAGCGGGCAGCATGTGCGTCGGCGTCCAACTCGACCCATGCGCGCACCAATGACGGAGAGTGACGCATCAGCGGCAGCCATCCCAATCCGGCTGCGGCGGCTTGGGCGACGGCGATCATCAGGTGATGATGCCGGCGTAGGTGGGCGCGCTCATGGGCTTCGACGGCGCTAACCGCGGCACTGTCGAGGCACTGCCGCAGTCCAGTGCTCATCACGACCAGCGGCGGGCTACCAGCCAGGCTGTAGGCCAGCGGCTCGCCGGCAGGCAGCCACAGCACCGCGCCGGCGTGCGGGCCGCGGCCGGTCAGCAACCAGGCAAGCTCGACGTGTTTGGCATGCAAGCGACGTCGATGCCGGCCGGTGCGGCTCAGCTGCCAACCTCCGCGAATGCCGGCGATGCTCAACGCGGCAGCACTGAGGATTCCTGCGACGGTGTCCACTTGTCCGGGCGGATCATTGTGCAGGGCGAGCCAACACCGGTGCAGTAGTACGGCCAGCCCCGGCAGCGCGACTGCCGCGAGCGTGACACACGCCAGCAGTCCCCACGAGACCAACAGCACTGCCGCGTCGGTACCGCGCCGGGTCAACGCCCGCAAGATCGGTGGCGCGAGGATACCGATGGCGATTCCGCCGACGGTCCACCACAGCACCGCGGTCACCGCCGCCGACCCCGTTGCTTCAACCCGCGGCTCAAGGCCCGCGTCTCCGCAGTGGTGGCGCTGCGCGCGAAGTGCAACAGGGCCGCAGCGGGGCCGCCGCTGTCCGCCAGTAGCTCGCGCAACGCGTCGGTGGCCGCCTGAATGCGGTCTCGGGTGGCTTGGTAGCGGTAGGCGCGACCGTCGAGCTCACGGCTCAACCAGCCCTTGCGGTATAGGTTATCCATGACCGTCATCACGGTCGTATAGGCGAGCTGGCGGGCCGGTTCGAGTTGATCGAGAACGTCGCGGACTCGCACCACATCGTCGGCGCCAGAACACCTCCATAATCGCGGCTTTAATTCGCCCAGCCCGGGTGAGGGGCGTCCCTGAGGCGATGGTGTGCGCTGCGATGTCCGCCTGGTTGTCTTGCGGGCCGTCATCGTTGGTGCGTTTCGCCGAGGGCGGAGGCGACTGACTTCTGGACTTGGTCGACGTCGCGGAAGACGACCATCGGCAGTCGGCGCACAGATCCGTCGGTACCGACAAGGTAGCTCAGCGGCAGCAGTTGGGGTGCTCCCAACGCGCCGGCCACCTCATCGGCGTCGGTGAACGATGGATAGCCGATGCGCAGGTCGCGGACCAGGGCAGCAGCAGAGGACGACCGGTCGCGCACGTTGACGCCAATGACCTGCACGGCGCCGGTGACGTTGTTGTAGGCGTCGAGCACCGGCATTTCCTCACGACAGGGTGCACACCAGGAAGCCCACAGATTCAGTAGCGTCGGCGTACCGAACACGGCCGTGCCGACATCCACGGGCTGCGCGGATCCTAGACAGCGGGCCATCACCCCGGAAAGTGTCGGCACCGCAGACGCCCCGCGGTTCGGGGCGGGGCATGGCGCGGCGCCGGCCTCGGCCGCAGCTGTCTGTGCGAACTTCACCTCGCCGATCGACAGCCGCTGTGTCGCCGGCACAGATACCGGATCGTGACTGACAACGGCACCAGCGATAGCGGCCGCCACAGCAACCAGCAAGACAAAGAGCCGACGCCGCACCGTTAGATGTCACGCTCCGGCGCGGCAAGCACCATGGCGGTGGTCGGCAACAGCGCGTCGTCGTCGCGAACGGGCCAGGACAGCGATGTCGTCAGCTGTCGCCACAATGCCCAACCCAGAAGTGCAAGCGAAGCGGCCCCGATCAGTGGCTGAAGCGGCGCCCACAGGGTAAGGGCCCCAGTGACCCCGAAAGTGGCCACCACGAGCTTGTTGCACACCGGGCAGCCCACCGCCAGCACAGATCCGACGTTGGCCACGATAGCGGTCCGCCCAGCAGAGAAGGACCCTGCTGTCCGGTGACGGACATAGGTGGCGACCAGGACTCCACTGAGTACCGCGGTGAGAACCCACACCGCATAGCTCCACCACGGCGCCGGGGTCATGCGCACGAAAACGGGGTTGGGCAGCAGCGAACTGGGCACCCCCGTGAGCAGCGCGACGATGGTTGCGGCCATAACTGCCACGGTCACCTGCCGAAATTGCATCCGGCGCAGCATCGCATGATCACCATCCTGAACGCTCAGCGAGAACATCAACAGCTTAGTACTAATTGCCATAGTAGATAGTCCGGTCGGCAAGCCTCCGCCCCCGCCGACCCTGGATTCACCAACGGGCGCATCCCCCGGGTATGGCAGCCAGGCAGTCGAATACGTGATCCGCCGGACCACGTCGCAGCTGGGTGTGCCCTATTCCTGGGGCGGCGGCAACGCCGGCGGTCCCTCCCGCGGTATCGACCAGGGCGCCAACACCGTCGGATTTCGACTGCTCCGGGCTGATCCTGTACGCCTTCGCCGGAGTGTGCATCAAACTGGAGCACTACTCCGGGACGCAGCACAACTCCGGACGCAAGATCCCCTCCTCACAAATGCAACGCGGCGATCTGAACTTCTACGGGCCCAATGCAAGCCAGCATGAGGCGATGTATCTCGGCAACGGGCAGATGATCGAAGCGCCCTACACCGGGTCGGTCGTTGAGATCTCGCCGGTACGTACCAGCGGCATGATGCTCTACGTCACCCGGCTCATCGAGTACTGACACCCTCAGGTGGCCAGGCCGTCTTATCCCCTTCGCCGCCGCGCGTGGCTGTGAGGTGCCACCACCAGGCTGGTACCGAGGGGCGGTCAGCCGATGTAGTTGAGGCTGGTCATCATCCCGGCTTCCTGGTGATAGGTGTTGTGGCAGTGCAGCATCCATTCGCCGGGGTTGTCGGCGACGAACGACACGCGCAGCTGCTGCATGGGCAGCACGATCACGGTGTCCTTGCGTGCGCCGGGACGCCCGTTGGTGGTGAGCACCTCGAAGGTGTGGCCGTGCAGATGCATGGGATGCCACATCATCGAGGTGTTCTTGAACGAAAGCGTGACGCGTTGCCCCTCACGAACTTCCAATGGCCGGGTGTTGGCGAACCGCAGACCGTTGATCGTCCAGTCGTAGAGCATCATCGACCCGCCTAGATCGGCCGGCAGCTCCACGTCGGCGCGCGCAGCCGGCAACGCCGCACCCGGCGCAGCGCCGAACATGTCAATGGTGCCGACACGACCCCGCAGCTCCGCAGGCGCATAGTCGGCGGGCGGTGGTGAACCCGCCCCGCTGACCAACAGTGCCCGTGCCGACGCGTTCTTTCCTTCCGCGGCCGCGACGAGCGGGAAGACGCCATCGCCCGCGGTGACCACCACGTCGTAGCGTTCCCCCATCCCGATCAGCACCGCGTCAACGTCGGTGGGCACGACCGAAAAGCCGTCGGTGTGGGTCACCGTCAATTTGTGCCCGGCCAACGCGACCCGAAAGGCAGTGTCCGAGCCGGCGTTGATCAGCCGAATCCGCACACGCTGACCAGGCTTGACACGAAACCTGCTGGCGGCCTGCGGAATACGCCCGTTGATCAGATAGTACGGGTAACTGACATCTCCGGCGTCGCCACCGAGCAGTGTGCTGCTGCCCGCTCCCCCAACCCCCGGAACGGTTCCCGTTCCGGACATGCCGGGCATGTCGCCCATCCCGGGCATGTCGTGTCCGCCCATTGAATTGCGAAGCCCGTCATAGATCTGGGCCGGGCTCGATCCGACGCCGTCGGTCCAGTCGTCGAGCATGACCACCCACTCGGCGTCATAGCTGCCCGGGTCGTTGGGGTCGTCGACGATGACGGGGAAGTACAAGCCCGTGTCAGCGTCCAGTCCAGTGTGCGGATGAGCCCAGTAGGTGCCTGGATATGGAACGGAGAACCGGTAGGTGAAATCACGGCCGGCGGCAATGTCCGGTGTGGCCGGCGACGCGCCATCCATGTCGTTGCGCAGCGCGATGCCATGCCAGTGCACCGACGTGGTGCGGTCGAGCCGGTTGCGCACGGTGACGGCCAGTTCGTCACCCACCGACGCACGCACCAACGGGCCCGGAACCGTGCCGTTATACGAGACCGTCTCCGCCACCGTGCCGCCGAGATCTACACCCGTGCGATCCGCGGTGAGCGTGGCCGACACGGTACGCCCGCTGTGCGGGCGGCGTGCCTCCGCGCCGGCAACCGCGTTATTAGGCACGACGACGCTGCTGCCGCGCGAGCACGCAGCCAGAGTCGCCCCGGCCGCCACCGTTGCGGCAAGAAAGCTTCGCCGACTCCACTGCCCGCGCACGTCAGCCATGACCCGCACGCCCCTGTCGCGACTCATCTTGTCCGGGTTTGTCGCCGCGCACACCCCGATCGGAGGTGACGACTCGGCGACTTTGGCGACCGCCCGCTGCGCCGAACAACGTCGCCGTGGCGACAACGACGAGCCCCCAACACAAGACCAGTACACCGGTGAGCGCCAGCCAGAGCTGCCAGTCCCCGGCGGCGTCGAACGCCACGGGCGCCCATCCCATACTCATAGCGGCCTCCTTCGCTGACCAGCATGCGAGCCGCAAGCCGCCGAAACGATAAGGGTCGTGTGAAGGTTCGTTGAAGAATGCCGCGGGCCATCACCGCGCAGCGGTGACCCGGCACCATGAACTCCATGAGCAACACATCAGTGCCCTCGGGTGAGGATGGACGAGGCTACCGGGCGCTCGTGGTCGATGACGAGGCCGCGCTGGCTGAGGTGGTGGCCAGCTACCTCAATCGCGAGCACTTCACCACCCGCATCGTCGACAACGGTCCCGATGCGGTGGCCGTGGCCCGCGACTTCGACCCCGACGTGGTGATCCTCGACCTCGGGCTGCCCGGCATGGACGGGTTCGAAGTGTGCCGCCAGCTGCGCACCTTCTCCGACGCCTACGTGGTCATGCTCACAGCCCGCGACACCGAAATGGACACCATCGTGGGACTCACTGTCGGCGCCGACGATTACGTCGCCAAACCCTTCAGCCCACGCGAACTGGTGGCACGCATCCGCGCGATGCTTCGGCGCCCGCGCGCCACCCCCGAGCGCGAAACCGACCGCGGCGGCGACGTACCGGCCCCGCTGTCGTTTGGGCCGTTGCGTATCGACGTGGCGGCGCGGGAAGTATCTCTGGATGATGAACCTATCCTGTTGACCCGCACCGAATTTGACATACTCGTCGCCCTGTCGGCGCGCCCGGGCGTGGTAATGAGCCGCCGGCAGCTGCTGGAGACCGTGCGCGAGGGACCCTGGGTCGGTAACGAACACCTCGTTGATGTCCATATCGGCCATGTGCGACGCAAGCTGGGCGACGACCCGGCTGCACCGCGCTACGTCATCACCGTTCGCGGTGTCGGATACCGTATGGGAAGCGGGCAGTGATGGCCACGCCGAAGCGTCGGCGGCCCGGCATCGGTATGCGGCTGCTGATCGCTCAAACCATGGTGCTGCTGGCCGGCGCCATCACCACCTGGGTGGTTGCCGCAATCGTGGGGCCCCCGCTGTTTCGTGAACACCTACACCAAGCCGGCGTGGCTGCCGGTTCCGCCGAAGAGTTCCACGCCGACCAGGCCTATCAGTACGCCACCGCGCTATCGGTCGGCGGCGCGGTTGCCGTCTCGGCGTTGGTCGCGTTCGCGGTCAGCTGGTACGTCAGCCGCAGATTTCAGCGCTCCATCACTGAAGTGGCGTCGGCGGCCACAGCGGTCGCCGAGGGCCGCTACGGGATCCGGGTATCACCGCCGCACCTCGGTGAGGACTTCGACTCGCTGGCGCAAGCTTTCAACCAAATGGCAGCCCAGCTGCAGGCCGTCGACACCAGCCGGCGGCAGCTGTTCGCCGATCTCGCCCACGAACTACGCACCCCTATATCGGTCTTGCAGGCCTACACCGAGGCCATCGAGGACGGCGTGCGCTCGCTGACTTCCGACATCACCGCGATGCTGCGCGACCAGATCCAGCGACTGGTCCGCTTCGCCGAGGACGTCGCCGGCCTGGCGCAGGTTGAGGAAAGCGCGACGTCGCTGGCGTTCGCCGACATCGACGTCGCCGGGCTGATCGCCAAGACCGCGGCCGCCCTCCGCGAGCGCTATGGTGCCAAGCAGGTGTCGCTGGCGACGCATCTGCCTTCGGCCCAGCTGCCGCCGCTGTGGGGCGATGAACAGCGACTGGCCCAGGTAATGACGAACCTCCTCGACAATGCGCTACGGCATACCCCGCCGCACGGGCGGGTCGAGGTGCATGCCGACACCGATGGCCCTCGACTCGTGCTGCACGTCACCGACACCGGCGAAGGCATCGCCGCCGAGCACTTGCCACACGTGTTCGAACGGCTGTACCGCGCTGACGCAGCCCGCACCCGCGACCACGGGGGCTCCGGGCTGGGGTTGGCCATCGCCAAGACGCTCGTTGAGGCACACGGTGGCCACATCAGCGCAAGCAGTCACGGCCCGGGCACCGGGACCACGTTTACAATTGCAGTTCCGCTGCGGCGCAGTACGGCTGCACCGCACACCGGCGCGCTGGAGCGCGCACCCTGAACGCGCACACAGCCGCGCGAGCTAGGCCAGGCGAAGCTTTCACAACTGCAGCAGCGCTCTACGGCGCCGTGTGCACGCTTCTCGCGGTCAACGGCGCTGATCGGCGCCGTGTCGAGCAGCGCCCGCGCCGAAGCGTTGTCAGTGTAGGAAGGACAGCACACCGGCACGGGGAAAGTTCTCGTCCCGGCCCGGGCCCGGCCCTACAGCGATCCGAGAAGCTGTTGCATCGCGTCGATTTCTTGCTGCTGCGAGGCGCTAATCTTGCGTGCGAGCTCGATTGCGGGCGTGAACTGACCGCTGTCGACCTCGGTCTGCGACATCGCGATTGCGCCTCTGTGGTGCTCGATCATCTGTGTCAGGAATAATCGGCTGGCCTCGACACCTTGAGCGTCACGCAGCGCGGCCATGTCCTGTGCAGACATCATGCCCTCACCGCTCATGTCTCCCATGTCGTGGCCCGGCATGCCAGGCATGCCACTGCCCGGCGATGTCGTCGTCGTGGACATGCCCCAGTCGGCCAGCCAGCCCTGGAGTTGTTGGATTTCGGGGCCCTGGTCCGCCTTGATTTGGTTGGCCAGCGACACAACCCGGGGATCGATGCCTTGCTTGGCCAGCAGCATGTCGGTCATCTCGATCGCCTGCTGGTGGTGGGGGATCATGCCCTGCGCGAACGCGACGTCCGCGTCGTTGTGGGACGGCGCCGCAGTGTCACCTCCCGCTGGTGCTGACGGTGACGGCGTCGCGGCCGCCGTGGTCGTCATCGACGCCATGTCCTGCTCGCCTTGCGGATTGTCGTTGCTACAGGCGCTCAAAATCACCGTGGCCGCGACCGCAGCGGCGGCGAAGGTAACTAGCCGCTTAGGGTGCACACCGATTCCTTTCGTAGTCATGAAAATTGATGTTTTGTCCCTGTGGACGATCCGCGGGGCGTAACCGCATCGCCTTGATACCTGGCTGCGGGCTGTCCACTCTTGCGCTACCAGCGTGGAGCCAAGACTTAAGGGTCGGCTCGATTTTCGATGAAGAATCGGTAAAGACCACTGGCCACGTCGGACTTCGGCCCAGACAAGCCCATCGCGCTGGGCAGGGTACAAGCGATCCTTCCGGCGGTTGGCATATACCCAACACCACGGCAGACGGAGCGACGGGCCGGCCGTGGCCGGTCCCGCCGACTACCGACCGACTTCGCCGGCTCCTCCCTTGGGCGCAGCCGCGATACTCTATGCAGCGCCGGCGGCACCGCATCGGTTCCGGCGACTGGCTCTTCTCATTCCTCCCGTGGCGTGGGAGCCAGGCCCCGACCAGCTCCGCCAGTGGTACCTCGACACGGCTGATCTCATCGACGACCTCGGCGCCGCCGCGTGGCGTCGACAGTAGGTGGAGGCGGCGCCGCTACCGATTTTCGCCGAGTATCCGCACGCGAAGTTCACTCCGGACGTTGACGATGCTGTGGTGTTTCAGCGCTGCGCGGAGTGGGGCAATCCGACCTGCCTGAACCGGCGAAACTCGCCGCATTGTCGCATCCCACTCTGATCCTTGCGTGGGACATCGATCCGCTGCATTCAGTGTCTACCGCAGAGCGACTGGCGCAGTTGATCCCCGACTCGACAATGCACATCCCGGCAGCGTCGATGACGTCAAGACATGGACTCAGCGCACCGCCGACTTCTTCCCCGGTTGACTATCGCGCTGCTAGTAGCGGCGCGCATTGTGGATTGGAGCGTTCGCAATGGGCGCTACCTTCACCGGTGTGCCGTAGGTCGAGGCGTGCACCATCATCCCGTCACCGATATAGATGCCGGCATGAGAGACATCGGAGTAGAACGTCACGATGTCACCAGGTTGCAGGTCTGAGATCGCGACCGGTTGACCTCCCTGGGCCAGCGCCTGACTCGACCGCGGCAGGGACTTACCGTTCTGCAGAAAGGCCCATTTGATGAGTCCCGAGCAGTCGAAGGCATTCGGCCCGGTCGCGCCCCACGAGTAGGGCGAGCCCACCCGCGACAACGCTGCCTGCACCACAGCAGTTCCCTCACCGCCAGGCGCCGCCGGCGGCACGGCGTTCTGGACGGGCGGCTGACCGGGCATGGCGACAATCGCCAGGTCAGCTGGTACCGGTGCTGCCGGCAGTTGCGGGGGCGGCGGACCGGGATCGGCCAAGACGGTGCGCTGATCGGGAGTCAAAGCGTCGTACTGCGCCTTCACCGCGGCGATCTGGCGCTGCAGGTCGCTTTGCTTGGACTGCAGCTGCGCGCGGACCGCGGCCGCCTGCTCCGCCGCGGCACGGGCCGCTTCGGCCGATGCCGCTGACGCCTTGGCCGCCAACACGGCCCGCTCGTCGGCCTTCTGAAAAGCCCGCATCCGGTCGGTCATCTCAGTGGCCATCGCCTGCTCGAGCGCCAGCTGATCAATCAGCTGTTGCGGAGAATCGGCGGTCAACATCGCTGATACACCATCTGGCCGGCCACCCATATACATGGTGGCCGCAACCTTGTCGACGGCGCCCTGATACTCAGTCAGCTCAGCCTTGGCCGATTTCAGCACCGCCTCGTCGGCGGCCTTGCGCTCCTCGGCAGCCCGCTGGGCAGCCAATCTGGCGTCGAGCTCCATTTGCGCCGAATGCATCGCCTCAGTCGTCTGTTCGGCCGTGCGGGACAACTCGTTTAGCCTGGCTAGCGCGTCGGCGGCTGGATCTGCGCTCACATCGCCAGTCACCATCGAACCCAAGAAAGCCAGAGAGACAAAAGCCCCGGCAAGCGCACGCCCACACCGCCGACCCATGCGCTCTACATGGTCCAGTGACAAAGCAACGATCCTCTACAGCGGCAAGCCGAAGTCCGGTGAAAGTACGTAGGTCTCGAATAGGTTACGAAACGGCATCAAACTTGTCCATGCAATGGTCAGAATTCGGGTTACGCACCCCGCGGCGTAGCGGGTTTCAGACGATGTGATGTACAGCAGGCCCCCAACCCGGTGCCGGACGTTCGACGATCTTCGCCGCCGCTGTAGGCCCGCTTGCCTTCTACCAGTCAGTCATCCCTGCTCACGGCGCGAGCCTTCGGTCCGCCATCAATACGCAGCAGCCACAATGACATCGTCTGCCACCGTCTACGACACGGCCGGGAGAGACGACGGGTTTGTCGGCGCGATCAGCATCTTGCGACGCCGCTTCAGCAGTTACCGCGCGGCACACCCAAAGAGCCAGGGCAAGATCTCGACCGTAGCCCTTGGATCATCCGCGTACAGGCGCCTCAAGTGGGTATGGGTTCTCGAGCGCGGCTATCGCTTCGACCTACGGCGCTTTGACCGCCATTGAGACCTGTACTTGTAAACGAAGGAGAACACCTATGAACCGGCCGTACGTCAGGTTCGGTATCACGATGGCAGCGAGCCTCATCCTGATGTTCGTGCTGACGATGTCGATGATCAGGACTATCGATCACTTCTATTTCAACTTGAGCAACTTCTACATGGCGCTGATCATGGTGGCCGCGATGGGAGTCGTCATGCTTATTGTGATGGCGGGGATGTTCGGGAACACCCGGCTCAACATAGCTATGTACACGGCGCTGGCAGTGATGTTTCTAGGTGCGTTCGCCTTGGGACGCACGGAGACATTCGTCGGTAACGAGCAATTCCTGAAATCAATGATTCCGCATCACTCGCGCGCAATCCTGGTATGTCAGGAATCGAAAATCACCGATCCTGAGATCATCGCCTTGTGCGACAAGATCGTGCGCAGTCAGCAAGCAGAGATCGAAGAAATGAAGCGGATCCTCGACCGCTACTGATGTATGCCGCAACTTCTCGTCATCTTGTGTTCGCAAGTCCGGCTGCTGAGTGGAGTCGCAGAGCCGGCCGCTGCAGGAACGGCATCGCCTCTTACAGCCCTCTACAAGCGTGAGTGCGACTGGCGGAGCACCGCTCGTGTGGCCCCAACGCCACGCATACTTGCGGTGACGAAATCACTGCTGAGAACACCCCTGCCGCGACCTCGCCAACACACGCTCACCGACTCGTAACGACGTCCATCTGTTTTTACGTAGTAGCATAGTAGGTGGAGAAGCGTAGGTCTCGGCAAGACGGTCGATCTAAAAAGGCTTTACCGAATCTTTAACGAACGACTAGTTGAGCCATACCGCGGACGGCAACTCTGACAGTAGCCATTGCCGCGTGTTGCACGCTCGGCGCTGGCGACGACGATGTTCGATGACGGCCGGTTGAAGTCGAGGCCGGCGGGAAGGAAGTAGCAAATGCGGCCAGTCCATTCGGTGACCGGTCGGCGTGGGTTCCGTTTCTGGCTCATCGCCTTGGCGGCGCTATCGGCGGTGGCGTTGGTGCTCACCGGGTGCACCCGCGAGTCAGCTGCGCCAGCACAACAGGTGCTTGCCGACAAAGGCGATCCGTACAGCGACCTGTTGGTGCCCACACTGCAGGCCTCGGTGTCTGATGGTGCCGTTGGCGTTCCGGTGGATCGTCCGGTCACGATGACCGCCGGCGACGGGGTGCTGGACACGGTGACCATGGTCAATGAACAGGGCGAGCTGGTCGGCGGGCAGCTGAGCGCTGATGCACTGACGTGGGCGACGACTGAGCCGCTCGGTTACAACAAGCAATACACACTCAACGCCGAGGCGCGTGGACTGGGCGGAATCGCCCGCAACAGCATGACATTCCAGACAGCATCGCCGGAAAACCTGACAATGCCCTACGTCCTGCCCAACGACGGTGAAGTGGTGGGTATCGGCCAGCCCGTGGCGATCCGCTTCGACGAAGACATCCCCGACCGGTTGGCGGCGCAAAAGGCCATCAAGGTGACCACCAACCCGCCGGTAGAAGGCGCGTTCTACTGGCTCAACAACCGCGAAGTGCGTTGGCGCCCAGCCCAATACTGGAAACCCGGCACGACGGTCGAGGTGGCAGTCAACGCCTACGGCGTCGACCTCGGTGATGGCCTTTTCGGCCAGGAGGACATCACCACCCGGTTCAGTATCGGCGACGAGGTCATCGCCACGGCTGACGACAACACCAAGACGCTCACCGTGCGGCGCAACGGTGAAGTGGTCAGAAACATGCCGCTTTCCATGGGTAAGGACAGCACCCCCACCGACAACGGCACCTACATCATCGGCGATCGGTATTCGCACCTGATCATGGACTCCTCGACCTATGGTGTGCCCGTCAACTCACCCGAGGGGTACCGCCTCGAAGTGGATTGGGCCACACAGATGTCCTACAGCGGCATCTATGTGCATTCCGCGCCGTGGTCGGTGGGCAGCCAGGGCCGCGCCAACGTGAGCCACGGGTGCCTCAACGTGAGCCCGGCGAATGCGATTTGGTTCTACGACAACACCAAACGCGGCGACCTTGTCGAGGTGGTCAACACCGTGGGACCGACGCTGTCGGGTACCGACGGTCTCGGCGACTGGAACATCCCATGGGAGCAGTGGCGCGCAGGCAACGCAAACCTGTGACACCGCCGGCTGAGCACAGGATTCATAGCCGCGGGTACCACTACGATCCGGGTTCGTAGCGGCGCTTTGTGAGCTAGAACGGAGTAAGCATGCGCTCAACACTGACTGCGCTGCTGAGCATTACGGTGTTGGTGGCCGGCGCATGCTCAAACGCCGACACCAGGTCGAGCCAAGGCGACTCCAGGGGTCTGGCGCACACCCACGGCCTAGGCATCAATCCCGCCGACGACGCGCTGTACGCCGGTACCCATTACGGCGTGTACCGGCTAGCCCGCGAACGCGATCCCGAACTCGTCGGCGGCGTCGTGCAGGATTTTATGGCCTTCACCGTTGCTGGACCGAATCACTTTCTCGGCAGCGGCCATCCCGGCGCCGACGACCGCGATGCCCCACCGGCGCTGGGACTGATCGAGACCACCGACGGCGGACAATCGTGGACCTCGGTATCGCTGAGCGGCGAGGTCGATTTTCATTCCCTCAACTACCGGCACGGCCTCGTCTACGGCCTTGACAGCGGCAGCCAGACCGTGATGGTGAGCCCGGACAAACGCACGTGGGATCGACGCGCCGCGATCAGCGCCGTCGACATCGCCGTATCGCCACAGAACGCGAACGAGATTCTGGCGACGACCGCCGACGGTCTGATGCGCAGCCTCGACCAAGCCAAGACGTTCACGCCAGTCGCCGCGCAACCCCAGCTGGTCTTGCTCAGTTGGCCCGACGATGGCCCGTTGATCGGGGTTGATCCCATCGGAACGGTGTATGCCAGCGAGGATTCCGGGGCTACGTGGCAAGCAGGACGGGCCCTGGGCGAGCGCCCGCAGGCGGTTTTCGCCCACGGTGGTGGGGTCGTGTTCGTAGCGACCGAAACGGGAATCCAGCGCTCGACCGACAATGGAACCACCTTCGAGAACCTCCATGCCTTCGACGCACAATGAGCACGACGAGCCGGGCGTGAGCAGGCGCACCGCGCCGGCAGTCTCGGGACCGTGGAGAAAGGAATTCACCTTCTGTTGCGAGACCTGCAAGCAGGCATTCGGCGAACACCCCGATCGCTTCGTCACCATTGAACGCGGTTAGATCAGCCGCCCACCTCAGGGTGCATCATTCAACAACACCAGACACACCACCACCGGCCGCTGAAGCCGCACTGCCATCTCACCTACTGAGCGCGTACGTACATAGTAGACTGGCCGCCAAAGCATCACGGCCTGCGCCGCCGTACGACACAAGACGATGCTCGTGGATGACCGGAGGTGACAAATGCGCAAGCGCACCAGGTACACGCTCGTGACAGCCATCATCACGACCGCCATGGCTTCAACTCTGGCGATGAGCAGCCGATCAGCGCTGGCCCAGCCCGGTTTACCGCCCCCGCCTCCCGGCCCCATCGATGCGGCAGCCGCGCCGGCGCAGCCGGCCGATCCGCTCGCTCCGCCACCGCCACCGAACCCGTTCCTGTCGCCAGCGACGAACCCGCTGACAGCCACATCCCAACCGATCCCGGAAGGCACGCCCGCGGGGCAGAACCCGACGCCCTACGTCGGTCCACCGGTATTCGCGCCGCCGACATTCAATCCAGTCAACGGGTCGATGGTCGGGGTGGCCAAGCCGATCATCATCAACTTCGCCCGGCCCATCGCCGACCGGCCGATGGCCGAACAAGCAATCCACATCTCGTCCAACCCACCGGTTCCCGGCAAGTTCTACTGGATGAACGACACCCAAGTTCGATGGCGACCGACCGATTTTTGGCCAGCCAACACGACGGTCAACATCGACGCAAGCGGCGCCAAGTCCAGCTTCCGCACCGGCGAGTCGCTCGTCGCCACCATCGACGACAAGACACACCAGATGCAGATCGTGCGCGACGGCAAGCTGGAGAAGACGTTCCCAGTGTCGTTGGGCAAGAAGGGCTACGAGACCAAGAACGGGACCTACTACGTTCTGGAGAAGTTCGCCGACATGGTGATGGACTCCTCGACATACGGCGTGCCGGTCGACTCACCCGAAGGGTACAAACTTAAGGTGCAGGACGCCGTCCGCATCGACAACAGCGGCATCTTCGTGCACAGCGCACCGTGGTCGGTGGGTTCACAGGGGGAGGAAAACGTCAGCCACGGCTGCATCAATTTGAGCCCCGCCAACGCGCAGTGGTTCTTCGACAACTTCGGCAGCGGAGACCCCGTCGTTATCAAAAACACCAGCGGCGGCCTCTACAACCAGAACGACGGCGCACAAGACTGGCAGATCTGAGCCGCTTCGACAGCACCGGGCCGTCGCCTCGGGCTGGTTGGCTCTCAATCATCAACGACCCATCGGCCGATACGGCGCACTAGATCTCCGACAACGCTCATGGTTCAGCACAGGCACGCCGAACCCATCTGCGGTGGCGATGACGCTGTAGCGGCACGCTAACGGAATCCCCCACCCCCGATCACGCGGCACTGAGCGGTCGGCGGACTGGCGCAGCGTGGGTCAACCCGCCGGACGCACCGCTTGCCGGCCTGAGTCGGGGCATTCCATTGTCGCGTAGCGCGATGGAACAGTGAGAACCACGGCTATTGCATACCCTGGGGGGGTATGGTATCCATGATTCATGGCAGCTATTGCCACGCAATTTGGCGTCGTGGCTGATCATTCGATTGAGGAGACCGCATGAGTACGGCGACGTTCACCCTCGACAATGTGAGCTGCGCAGGAAGCGTCAGCCGAGTCAGCCAGCAACTGATCGATGTTGACCCAGGTCGCGACGTTGCGGTTCAGCATGTCGGCCGCCCGGGCGATACACCGGCGATCGCTTCGCATGTCGTGGCGGCGATCGAACATGCCGGCCACAGCCAGGCCGATTTGGAAAAAGCAACGAAGGACACACGTTCATGAACACGCCTACCAAGCTCGGCGGTTTCGCACTGGCACTTCTGGCTGTGTTCGGCGGCGCCGTCGCAGTCGGTAACGCCACCGGCTCCTGGATGCCACGCACCGAAAACCTCGAGCACAACGCGCATGGCGCGACGTCAACCACACCCACCGCGCCCGCGGCCGACACCGCAGGGGTGACCGCGGGTGCCGACTCGACGACAGCGCAAATCGATGCCAGTCCAACGGGCCTGACCGCAACCGAAAACGGCTACAGCTTCCTGCCGGAGGTGATCTCGTTGCCGTCCGGCCAGAACGTCGGCGTCAGCTTCCGAATCATCGGCCCTGACGGCCGGCCGGTCACCAAGTATGAAACGACCCACGACAAGGACCTGCATCTGATCGCGGTCCGTCGGGACATGGCCGGGTTCCAGCATGTTCATCCCATTCTCGAGCAGTCCGGCGTCTGGCACACCGATCTGGATTTGTCGCCGGGGCCATGGCGGTTGTTCGCCGACTTCAAGCCCGTCGGGGCAGAGGATCTCACGCTCGGCACCGACGTACTGGTCGCCGGCCAGTACAACCCACGTCCGCTTCCACCACCGTCGAAGACGGCAACGGTCGACGACTACGCCGTCGCCCTCACCGGTGACTTGGCAGCCGGCAGTTCATCGAAGTTGACGCTGTCGGTGTCGCGCCGGGGCACGCCGGTCACCAATCTGCAGCCGTACTTGGGCGCCTATGGCCACTTGGTGGTGCTACGTGCCGACGATCTGGCCTACCTGCACGTGCACCCGGAGGGAACGCCGGGCGACGGGTCCACCAGTCCGGGCCCCGACGTCACCTTCTACGCGACGACACCGACGTCCGGCAGCTACCGGATGTTCCTGGGTTTCCAGCACAACGGTGTCGTGCGAACCGCGGAATTCACCGCAACCGCCACAAAAGCCGCACCCAACTCCGACACGGTGACATCGACGCCCGCGCCGACGGGCGACGCGCCCGACGACCACCACTAAGCCCTCGCTCTTTACAGTGCGATTCGTCCAAGGAGAAGCAATGACATCGACCCATGAAGACAAGAAAGGCGCAGCCGGCGAACGCCAGGTTGAGCTGCCCATCGGCGGCATGACCTGCGCCTCATGTGCCAACCGTATTGAGCGCAAACTCAACAAACTCGAAGGTGTCAGCGCCACAGTCAATTACGCCACCGAGAAGGCCAAGGTCACTTACGGCGACAACGTCGACATTCAGGCGCTGGTGGCCACTGTCGAGGAAGCCGGCTACACCACTGAACCGCCCCGCGCCGCTGATGCGCCGGTACCCGAGACCGGTTTCGAACACGGCCCCACTCGGGCGCTGCGGCAGCGGTTGATCATCTCGCTTGTACTGTCGGTGCCCGTCATCGCTATGGCGATGGTGCCGGCCCTGCAGTTCACCAACTGGCAGTGGTTGTCGTTGACCTTGGCGGCGCCGGTCGTGGTCTGGGGCGCGTGGCCATTCCACCAGGCTGCCTGGACCAATCTGCGCCACGCCACGTCCACGATGGACACCCTCATCTCCATGGGAACGCTTGCGGCGCTGGGATGGTCGGTGTATGCGCTGTTCTTCGGCACCGCCGGAGTCGCGGGGATGACCCATCCGTTCGAGCTGACGATCACACGAACCGATGGCGCAGGCAACATCTATCTGGAAGCCGCCGCCGGGGTCACCACGTTCATTCTTGCCGGCCGCTACTTCGAGGCCCGGTCGAAGCGAAAGGCCGGCGCAGCGATGCGGGCCCTGCTCGAACTCGGCGCCAAGGACGTCACCGTCGTCAAAAACGGCCGCGAACAAACGATTCCGATCGATCAGCTCGCCGTCGGTGACGAATTCGTGGTGCGTCCGGGCGAAAAGGTCGCCACCGACGGAGTGATCGTGTCGGGTAGCTCGGCGGTGGACGCATCCATGTTGACCGGTGAATCGATGCCGGTCGAGGTCGGCGTCGATGACGCCGTCGTTGGAGCAACCGTCAACGCCGGCGGTCGCCTGCTGGTTCGTGCCACCCGCGTCGGTTCCGACACGCAATTGGCGCAAATGGCGCGGATGGTTGAAGACGCGCAGAACGGTAAAGCCCAAGCGCAGCGCCTCGCCGACCGCATCTCCGGGATCTTCGTGCCGATCGTGATCATGCTGGCGGGCGCCACACTCGGCTATTGGATCGGGACCGGCAACGGGCTGGCAGAGGCTTTCACCGCGGCGGTGGCCGTGCTAATCATCGCCTGCCCCTGCGCGCTCGGCTTGGCCACTCCAACAGCACTGATGGTCGGAACCGGCCGCGGTGCGCAGCTCGGGATTCTGATCAAAGGCCCTGAAGTCCTTGAAAGCACCCGCACGATCGATACGATCGTCCTCGACAAGACGGGCACCGTGACCACCGGCAAGATGACCCTGATCGACGTGGTTACCGCCACAGGCCAAAATCGCGGGGAATTGCTGCGACTGGCCGGGGCGTTGGAGAATGCCTCCGAGCACCCAATCGCGCAAGCAGTCGCCAAAGCCGCACGCACCGAAGTGGGCGACCTTGCAACGGTAGAAGGGTTCACCAACGTCGAGGGGCTCGGCGTTCAAGGCGTCGTCGATGGGCATGCCATCGTCGTGGGACGCCCCAGTCTCCTCGCCGATTGGTCCCAGCATCTGCCGGCCGAGCTCATCGAGGCTTTGCGCGCCGCGGAATCGGAGGGCAAGACGGCCATTGCTGTTGGTTGGGACGGTGCGGCCCGAGGAATCCTCGTCGTCGCCGATGCCGTCAAACCCACCTCCGCCGAAGCGATCAGCCAGTTGCGCGCCTTAGGCTTGACGCCGATCCTGCTCACCGGCGACAACGCCACCGTCGCGCGGACGGTTGCCGATCAGGTGGGCATCGATGAAGTGATCGCCGAGGTGATGCCCAAGGACAAAGCCGATGTCATTGCCCGCCTGCAGAAGGAGGGCAAGACCGTTTCCATGGTCGGCGATGGCATCAACGATGCTGCTGCGCTTGCTCAGGCCGATCTGGGGCTGGCCATGGGAACCGGAACCGACGTGGCCATCGAAGCCTCCGACATCACCTTGGTGCGCGGCGACTTGCGTGCCGCCGCCGATGCGATCGGACTGTCTCGACGCACCCTGCGCACCATCAAGGGCAACCTGTTTTGGGCGTTCGCCTACAACGTGGCCGCGCTGCCCCTGGCAGCTGCAGGATTACTCAACCCGATGCTCGCCGGAGCTGCAATGGCATTCAGCTCCGTGTTCGTCGTCAGCAACAGTCTACGACTGCGCCGGTTCCGATCACGCATCGGACGGCCGACCGCGGCAGAGTGAGCGGAATAGATTGTGGCTGGACAGTGCCGCTAACCCACAACACCATTTGCGTAACCTCTGACAGGGCCAGTTCACAGACAGCGTCCAACGGGCCGACTTGTCGCACAGGAGGGCGCCACGTAGTCCGCTCATGCGACACGGCCGATATGTGTTCATGGATAACATTCGTTATCCATGAAGACCGCCGGTGAAAAGAGTCCTTCTGGTCCTCCAATCCCAGCCGTAAATCGTCGATCACGTTTTTCGCGGCGCTGTTGCAAGCTCCTGAGCTAGAGCGACCCGCTGCGCGTCTACATCAGCTGTCAGGGACGTCACGAAACGATCGGCCAGCACCGCATCTGCTGGGCCGCGCAGCCGACGTCTCTGCGGTGCCTGTGTGGTTCGACGCCAGAACTGTGCCTCCGCCGCGCGACGCAATGCTCCTGAATCGCGGCTAAGCGCGCGCGCAACCGCCACTGCCGCATCCCTTCTCAACGCCTCCAGCTCGCCGCTGCGACACCGCGCCCCACACCGCCCAGCTCGCCACGCCCGGCCACATGCTCACCGAATCTCAACGGGTACTGACGAATCTCACCACAATGTGGGCTGATCACCCAGCAGCGCCGCCTGCACCGCAGCGTCATCCCAACCGTGGCGCACCGCTTCGCGCAACGCCACCGACCGTGCGCGCCGCAGGCCCCGACTGTCGAAGCATCGCACCGTATATCGGCCGCCGCCACGGCGCATCCGCACCATGCGATCCATGTTGTCGCCCTGCGCGCCCGAAACGACGTGCTGGTGGGGATCTGTCGCCGCTGCGACCTTGATGCACACCGGGTTGTCGCACTCGTGTACTCCGAGCACCCCAGCGGCCACCACACCGGACACGATCGCCAACGCGTAGCGGTGCGGGCGAACGCACAACCCCGCCCCTTCTCGGGTGAGGTAGAAACGGCCGTAGCCATCGGCACCGTCGCGCCGGCCCAGATGTTGCAGTCCGAAGCCGTTGGCCCGCAGACGACATGGCTGTGAAAACGGGCGATCTCCGCGGCGTGCACACGCCGTTCAGCGATCAGCCGCTCGGCGCTTCTCATCGCCGTTGAACCTAACCGTCAGAACTGACATTCAGAGCGCCCAGCGCGGCCAGCTTCCACCGGCGTTGTGAATCGCACTCCCGAGCCCCCTGTGTGGTCCTGCACCCGCCGCCACACCGAGCACACTAGTAAAGCTGGCCAGACGCCTTGCAGGCGCGCCCGTCGAGCGCTTCTCACCGGCACGATGCTCAACCGGCTTGTACGTCCGCGTCCCGACCTGCGTAGAGGCGGGCTGGCATGACACAGCACGCACGGGCCGACCAACGCCGCCCGGCGCCACTGATCCCGCACACCGACGACCACGCTCAACGCCGGCCGCACATCACGCCGACGCCGCATCGGCCGGCGGCTCACTGATGTAAGGGTCAACAACTCCCATCGGCCCACCGGCCACGCCACCCGCACCTAGTGCATGCGAATCATCACTGGCCGTGGGCTTCTCAGGCTTCGGTCCGTGCCGCAGCATGGTGCGAACTATTCCGATTCCCAGATCGGTGCGCGTGGCGATCGTCGTCAGCGTCTCGCCACGGCCCTGCATACGCACGACCGCCGCGCCGCCCCTGGCGCGCTGGGCATCTACCCTCTTGGCGACTTCCATGTCGAGCTGCTGGCGCAGCTGGGCCAAGCGTTCCTTCTTCCAGGTTTCGATTTCGGCGATCTTGCCGACCGCGACGAGGATCTCCGCGGCATCGTCGATGTTCGCCTTCTCCTTCGCGGCGCGGGCCTCGTTGGCCCGGCGGGACGCTTCATGGGCGCGCTTGCGGGCCTCGAGCTTCGATATCCGTGGTGTTGTCATGGTCGGAACCTTAGGAGCCTGCTGGCCGACCGGGCCACCACCACAGCCACATTCGTCGTTCACCAATTTTCCCCGTCGCTCCTGCCGCATCACCGTCCCTACCCGGCACCACACCGCTGCCCACTCCCCTACCACCCCCGCTCAGCTCGCCCAGCTCCCTGCCCCACGACCCCTTTCGTAGCCCGACGACAGACCACACACCTCTTGCACTCAGGAGAAGAAGATCGCCAATCAACTTAAAGTTGACGCACGCGGGTGGCGCTTGGGGCGAGAGCCGCCAAGCCGCCATTGAACCATTTCCCGTTTGTGCTGATGAGCGATTTCGGCCCAGATCGTGGTAACTTGCCGTTGACATTGACAACTGTGAGTTGACCGTCTGGAGGCCTTCAGTTGAGCGTTCCAGGTTCGGCGCACCTCGTTCTCGCCGCGGGCGTGGTCCATCTTGATGAACCGTCCGCGGTCTTTGAAGCGATGCTGTCGGGGTGGCGACGCCAGCAGAAGTCCCGGCTGCTTGCCGAGGCCACGATCGAATCGCGATTGGCGTTCGTGCGACGGTTCGCTGCGTTCGCCGAGACGCATCCGTGGGATTGGACGGCCGGCGATGTCGAGGACTTCACGGCGGCTCTGATGTCGGGAAACAACCGCAAGGCGCCCTCGACAATTCGCGGCTACCACATGACGCTGCGGTTGTTTTGTGACTACCTACTCGATGGCCGTTATGGCTGGATCTCGCAGTGCGAGCAGCGGTTCGAAAGGATCCCGTCGCAGGTCTGCCATGACTTCAACACCGCGGCGCATCTGGTCGAATACGAGGGCAAGCCCGCCCGCCGGCCGTTCACCTACGACGAGGTGGAAACGTTGTTCGCGTTCCTTGCCGATCGAGTGGACATCATTGCGCGTTCGGGTCGCAAAGGCGCGTTGGCGGCGTTGCGCGACGCGCAGATGATCAAGACGGCCTACGCCTTCGGGTTACGCCGTCGAGAGCTGTGCTACCTCGACGTGGCCGACCTGCGTCCCAACCCGCGGATGCCGGCGTGGGGAACGTTCGGCGCCGTCCACGTCCGGTATGCCAAGTCCAGCCGCGGCAGCGCCCCTCGGCGTCGCACGGTGCTGGCCGTTCCCGAGTTCGACTGGGTGATCGACGGACTGCGCCAATGGGTCGATCAAGCCCGGCCGCTTCTGAGTCCCGGCAGCCGTCAAGAGTTGTGGCTGACTGAGCGTCGGCAGCGGGTGGCGACCAAGCAAATGGACAAGCGATTCGCCTACTTGCGGGCGCAGGCCGGTCTGCCTCAAGACCTCACCCTGCACTGCCTGCGGCACTCCTATGTGACCCACCTGATCGAGTTCGGTTACCCGGAACGGTTCGTTACCGAGCAGGTCGGACATTCTTACGCCTCGACCACCGCGATTTACACCTCGGTGTCCAACGACTTCAAGACCAAAACGTTGCAGGCGGCGCTGCGCCGCGTCTACGGATCCGCGACGACTGAAGGGAGCCAGGATGAGCACTAGAACCGTCCTCCGGTGGAACCTGCGCCGCCTGATGGCCGAGAACGGCATGTTCGCCACCACCGACCTCGTCGCACCGCTGCACGAACGTGGCGTGGAGATCTCCCGACAGATGGTTCACCGGATCGCTACCAAGCCTCCACAGCGCATCAATCTCGACCTGCTGGCGGCGCTGTGCGACATCCTGGCGTGCACCCCCAACGATCTGTTCGAGCTCGCCCAAGAACAGATCCGCGAGGCACCCGCAGTCAACGACAGCGGGCCCGGGATCGGCGACCTGCGGCCGATCCGCGCCAGGATCCGCCGCCCCGGCGACAACGAGTGAATCGACGAGCCTGCTGGGAGTGCGCAAGCACCAACTACCTGACCCGGCTGACGCATGGGTGTCGCATTTGTGTCGGCTGCCGTCGCAGGCGGCACTACCACCCCGAAACCTGTCCGGGCTGCCATGTCGTGCGGCCGCTGGCATGGCGACGCGGCGAGACGGTGGTGTGCGCGTCATGTGCCGGTGTCGAGTCGATCTTCGGGTGCCGCGAATGCGGGCGCGAAGACCATCCCTACGGGCACAATCGGTGCGCGCGATGCTTCCTGCGTGAACGCCTCAGCGACTTGCTCGCCGACCCGACGACCGGCCAGATTCACCGCCAATTGCGGCCGGTCTTCGACGAGCTGGTGAACTCCGAACGCCCACAAACAGGGCTGTGGTGGCTGCGCAAGAAACCTGGCATCGGCCCCCAACTTCTCGGGCAGATGGCTTGCGGCGCGGTCGACATCAGCCACGACACCTTCCGCACCCTGCCCTCGGATCGTGCCCACGACTACCTTCGCAGTCTTCTCGTCGCGGTCGGTGTCCTGGAACCGTTCGACATCCGCATCGAACGGATGCTGCCCTGGATCGAAGACATCGTCGCCGAACTGCCCGCCGAGGACGCCGCCTTGATTCGCCGATTCGCGCACTGGCAGGTGCTGCGAGGAATGCGCAAGGCCGCCCGTGAAGACCGGTTGACCAAGTCGATGGCCGATGCGTGTCGACGGCGCATCCGCGTCGCGATCGAGTTCGTGGGCTTCCTCGCCCGCCATGACGCCAGTGCGGCGACCGCGACCCAGGATCTGTTGGAGCGCTACCAAGAACACGTCGGCAGGATGCTGAACCATGAGTACGCCTTCATCGTCTGGCTACGCCAATCCCGCACCAACACCAAACTCCGAGTCCCCGACGTCCCGCAGTCACCGCCCTCAGTAACCGTCTCCGATACGCAGCGGTGGGCGGCCGTAGAGCGTCTGCTGCACGACACGACCGTGCGCCGTTATACACGAATTGCGGGCCTGCTCACATTGCTGTTCGCACAGCCGCTTTCACGCATCGTCGCCATGCGCACCAGTCAGGTCGCGATCACCGACGACCGGGCCGTGCACGTCACCTTCAGCAAGATTCCAGTCCAGATGCCGCCGCTCCTCGACGACCTCATCCGTGAGCACCTCGAGCACCGCGGCAAAAGCCTCTACGCCTCACGTGGAACCGGCTGGCTGTTCCGCGGCGGCAACCCTGCAGCGCACCTCGCCACCGAGAACATCCGCTCCCAGCTCGTCGCCATCGGGATCAAGCCCTACGAGAACCGCAAAGCGACCCTCTTCCACCTCTCCGGCGACATGCCCGCACCAGTCCTGGCCGAACTGCTCGGGCTCACCGACAAAAACGCCGCCGACTGGGCCAGACTTGCTGCCCGCGACTGGACCGCCTACATCGCCGAAAGAGCCCGCTGACCGTATCGCTGTGCCTCAGATGGATTTCGCGGCGGCGGTTCCAGCGCTTGAGTTCTCGCGAGTGATTGTTCACTGCGTGGCGTCGACGCTGTCGAGCCTGCACTTCTCCACCCAAGTCGCCAGAAGGCTTAAAGCGGCGAGCCTCTCGGCGGCCTCCTGCGCCGATAGCTGCGTCCGGTCGTGGGTGGTTGGGTTTCGGATCGCAGCATGGACGCCCGTCGAGAAACTCAACAAGCCGCGGTTCATCGATATGACGGTCTGGTCTTGATTACCTCCGAGCCAGCGCAATCGCGGAGCACCAGCCTTGGGTGGACTCTGCGAGAAGGCCTGCGTGAAAACGTCCTTGTCGTCGAGGTCAGTCCTTCCGGTGAGCTGGCGGACGTGGTCGATGACAGCGCCCACGGCGGATGACACCGCTTCGCGGTACAACTCGATGCGCCATTGGCCTCGAGCCGCGCCCCAGACCAAAGGGTGCATATCCTCGATGCTGATGTCGCCGGTGACATCGACACGGTCGACCATCGATTCAAGGATGCCGATGGTGTGTTCGGACGCGGCGAGGATGTCGTCCGGCTGTACGAGCGAGTGCGGCTGGGTGACAGTTATCCACATCTCGAACGGGTTAACCGGACCGCCGAATCCCGGGCGGGATATCCGCACACCGGTGATGTCGGGAAGATGCGCAATACGGCCAGCTGTCCGTGAGCAGCGGCCCTTCGCCGCCACCCATTCGTCGTCTGACACATCAGATCTCGGTGTCACGGCGGGCAGACTGGCGTAGCCGGCAAGTACCTCGTCAGGCAGGTCGGGACCAGCCATCGCCCGAAGCCCAGCGGTGAACTGACACAGCTCGAGCAGGGCGCTGAACGCCCGCTCAAAGTCGCGCACCTGTTCCGCTGCTCGCCGCAGGAACCGTGGATTCAACTTCAGATCGTCATTGTCACCCATGTACGCAGCTCAGGGCCCAGTCGCATACGGCGCGTTCGCCCGCACGTTCTCGGCGGCGCGCTCCGCGTTGTAAGAGCTGGCGAACGACTCACCTGAGGCGGCAACTTTGTCACTCGACCGCCATGCGCGCCACCGCCAGCTTCCGCCGACGTCCTGGAATGTCTCATACCGTGCTGCGGACCCGCCGGACTTGAAGGCATTTGCCGCTCTGGTGGCGTTGGCTTGCGATTCGAAGCCTTCGCCTGCCCAGGCGACCATCTCATGGTTGTCGCCGTACAAGGCCCACGTGGGATAGCGGTTGGCGTCACCAGTGACCGTGACCTTGAAGTACATCGGATCCTCCTGCCTGTTGACCACAGGTACGCAGTCAGCTCGCAACAGTCTTATCAAGAGACACCGACAGCCAGCGCTTGCGACGCAGCGAACAAACTCGCCCTCGAACAGACCTCTGATTTGGGCATTCACCCCACTCGGAATTCGACCCCTCTGCCAATAAGCACGATCACTTAACGACGGACGATATCCGGATAAAGATCCGCGGCGCAGACACCCCGCGTCCCAAGGATTGCGAGACCGCGGATGCGAGGGGTTGCCCGCGAGACACCTCACGGACGTAGGGGGAAGAGTTCTCAACGCGGGAAACGGCGGTCCGAACACTGAGGTGGTGCACTCACTTTGCCGGCACGAATCGTCACGCGGATGCCCATGGAATCTGCGCGCACGGCCTCGCCGATGATGGCGACGAACGGTCCTTCGATGCCATCGCCGACGCGATTTGCGAGAAGGCGAAAAGGGCCCGAAGACCAGCCGGCTGGACGCTGTGATTTCGTTGTGCCTAGCGAGCTAAGCGCGCGGGGCGGCCCGTCTTCTTGGTGGCGATCTTCGACTCTTTGGCGTCGCTATCGGTCTTGCGGTGGGCGGCGAGGAAGTCATCGACGATGTTCGCGCAGTCATTGTGAGTGATGGTGCGAAGCCCGGTCATTCGGGCGAAGGCGAGTGGTCCGACGAGTTGGCAGAGCGCCAGTTCCCGGTCGAAGTCGTCGAGTTCGGCTTGTGCTCTCGGGCTGGTGAGTATGGCGTCAAATGGTTGACGGTACTGGTCAACGACTCGGGCCCGTAGCGCCCCGGATGTGTGGCGCTCATCCGCTTCGTTAGTGGAGCCGGTGGGCCCCAATGAGAGCCACGCGAGTGTCGTGACATGCAGCGGTGCGTCGTTGAAGAGTGCGGCTTGGCGGCTGAGCAATTCGATCAGCTGCTCACGGAGGGGTCCGCTGGTCGGTGCCGGAGTGGTCACTTGCGGAAGTAGGCGTTCGAACGTGGCTGCGAGCAGATGCGACGAACTGTGGAAGTGGCGGTACAGCGTGGTTCGGGCCACTTTGGATGCTTTGGTGACGGCATCGATAGTGACCGCTTCCACCCCACCGGTGCTCAGTAGCGTTGCCGCAGCATCCAGCAGCCGGGTGCGTGACCGGATGCGCCGCGGGTCCACGTCATCGTCAGGGACTGGCGCTGACTGACTGTTGCTCACTCATTCACCTCGGGCGGTCGATTTTCACGCGATGTTGTCCTGGCAGTCTAGCAGTGTGGTACTAACGGTATCGAAGCGAAACCGACAGTATTGGAGCGTGATGGTGCCAGGAAGCGCATCGCTGCCGGAGCGGTTACCTTCGCACACAACGACGTGCATGGGTTGCGGCCCGGACAATCCCCACCGACTGCGTTTGGTGGTGCACCGCAGCGGCGACGCGGTGTACTCCGATGTGACTTTCGACGAGCGCCACATCGGGGCTCCAGGCCTGGCCCATGGCGGAGCCGTGGCGGCCGCGTGCGATGACGTCTTGGGCTTCACATTGTGGGTCGCCGGCACCCCGGCGGTGACTCGCAGCCTGACGGTGGAGTATCTGCGGCCGGTGCCGCTGCATCAGCCCCACCGGATTACTGCCCACATCACCTCTCGTGAAGGACGGGCGCTGCACGTCACGGCGACAGGCACTGGTGAGCGTGGGATCACCCGCTTCACCGCCAATGCAGTGTTCGTCGCAGTCAGGCCCGAACACTTCGCCGCACACGGCGATGTCAGCGCTTTCGGCGATCTTCTGGAACAGTTCTCGCGCCGCGGCAGTTTCGACCCGGGGCCATCATGACTTTCCCTCAGGCTCGCAGCCACGGCAAAACCCGACGCTCGGAAGCGAACTCGGTCGCTGGAGAGAAGCGGACCGCTAGCGCGTCGCGCTCGCGCGCCTCCGCACGGCGCCGGGAAACGATTCTGGATGCAGCTTTGGCCGTGGCTGCGTCGGGTGGTTACGAGGCGGTTCAGATGCGGACGGTTGCCGAGCGGGTCGGCATCGCCGTCGGCACGCTTTACCGCTATTTCCCGGCGAAAACCCACTTGCTGGTAGCAGCGCTGACGCGCGAGTTCCGTCGACTCGACTCGGCCGGCGACTGGGCGAGTGGTGAGGGCACACCGCTGGAACGGCTCGAACGGCTCACCTCACATCTGCATGACCGCTGGCAGCGCGACCCATGGCTGACGACGGCCATGACACGGGCCTTCGCCGTCGCAGACACCCGCGCCGCCGCGGAACTCGACCGCGCGGCCGATGAGATCCAGATCCTGCTGGCCCGCACGCTCAGGGGCGGCGAGCCCACCCCTACCGATCTGCACGTCGCTGGGGTCATCTCCGACATCTGGTTGGCCAACCTCGTGACCTTCAGCGGCCACCGCGCGACAGCCGCCGACACCCGCGACCGCATTGACCGAGCCACCAGGCGCGTCGTGACCAGCGCTGCTAGGCCCACCGCCAACCGATAACGATACTACTGATATCGCAGCGCTACTTAGCGTACTCTTTGGGGATACGGCTCAACGATGCGTCGAAAAGAGACTGCCATGTACACCCAATGGATCGAAAACCTTGTTGTACAACGCCTCTCGCTGCATGGCGGCCTGGTTCTGGATTTCGATGACTACAACGAAATCGTCATCTCCTGCCCCCTGCTATTGACCCTTCCTGCCGTCGGCACCTACCCCATCGAGGCGGTGCGTATTGACCCCCTCAGGATCGCGACCCACGAACGCCCACTGCTGAACCTCGCCGGCGCAGTGTGCACCCAGGCCTGTTCCAGCGACGATGGAGGACTACACCTGAGCTTCTCGCGCGGACATCGCATCGATGTCGATCCCGACGCTGAACAGACAGCGTGGGAGTTGTATGGTATGCGCCACGGCTACATGGCCTGCCTACCTCAAGGACGGGTACGCGTGGTCCGCCATGACCTCCCCGACACCGACGACGCCAACATCGTCAACAGCGCCACGCAATCATCGGCGGGGTCGGCGCGGCAGACCCACTGATGCGGCCGCGGACGCGGCGACGGGTCGACTTGGGCGGCAATACGTGGATCAGGTTGAACGTGGACAGGACCGCCCTGGCGACATCGAGGCGGGCGAGCATTCCCGGATGATGCTGGCGAAGTTTTGCTGCACGCGTTCCGCAGCGATGCCGACCGATGGTGAATACAGCATGATGTGGTCGAGGACGCCTTCGTAGCGTCTCAGTTGTTCACGGACCTCGTGTGCCGTCCCGGCGACACCCATGGTGTCGATCATCTCCTCGGACACCGCGGCGAACATCGCCGGGAAATCGCGCTGGGCGAATGCTTCTCGGATGGTTCGGCCTTCGCTGGCGAAGCCGTTCACATCGAGTACCGTCTCGTAGGATTTGACCGAGGAGTAGAACGCAATCTGCTGCGCCAGTTCGCGCCTGGCGACCTCGGTGTCGTCGTGGATGGCGCACATCACCATGGAAATGATTTCCACGTCATTGGGGTCGCGGCCGGTGTGCGCGGCACCCCTGGCGATAGCGGGCCGGACGATCTCCTCGACGTAGGTGGTTGTGAACAGCGGATGTCCGGCCAGGCCGTCGGCCACCCGCCCGGCCGCCTCGCACATCCGGGGCCGGACACCGGCAGTGACGATCGGGATCGGCCGGCTGGAGGGTCCCATGTCGCCGGTCGGGGTGAGATTCATTCTGTAGAAACGGCCCTCGTGATGGATCGGGCCTTCATGCAGGTTCCATATCCGGCGCAGCAGCATCACGAGTTCTTCCATCCGCAGGGCGGGTGCGGAGGTGTCGGGCACGCCGTGCCAGTCGCCCATCATCCGTTTGGTGCCGTTGCCGATGCCGAGTACCAGTCGTCCGTTGGAGAGTTCGTCGAGGTCGCGTGCCTCGGTGGCCAGCACCAGGGGGCTTCGGCCGACGCCGTAGAGAATGGAGGAACCGATCCGACAGTTCTGTGTGCTGTTGGCCATCGCGGCCATGGAGATCGATCCGGACCGAGAGTAGAACTCGGAGGCCCATACGGCGTCGAACCCGGCCGCATCAGCGGCCTGGGCGGTTTGGGCCAGTGACTTCAGATCCCCGCCGAGAACCGACAGGCCGTAGGTGCTCATGACTGGTCTCCTGTGCGCGGGCGCAGGCCGTCGAACATGACGGCGCTGAGGGTGCTGGCGACCACCGTCTCGTCGAGGTGGTTCTCGGTGACCAGGTACATGAGTGCATTGATGGTGACCGCGCCGAACAGCGCAATGGACGTCGATCGTGCATCGGGCTGAGCGACGAGGGATCCGTCGCGGGCCCCTTCGATGAGCAGAGTTTCGACGGGTTGTTGGTAGGCGGTATTGATCATCTCGGCGATGGCCGGCATGCGGGCCGCTCGTCCCAGTTCGCCGATGAGTGCACGGCATACCGCTGGCCGCTGCGCCATTGCCCGCAGTTGTGCGCGGATGACGAGTTCGAGGCGTTCGGCACCGGTGCCGTCGGTGTGCACGATCGCGGTCACGGCATCGGAGATGTCCTTGAGGAGGTCTTCGAGCAGGAAGGCAAGGATGTCCTCTTTGCCGGCGAAGTAGTAGTACAGCGTCGCTTTCGGCACACCGGTCACCGCGGCGACGTCTTCGATCTTGGAGTCGTTGAGCCCCTTCTCGGCGAACAAGTCCGCCGCGGCGGGAAGCCGGTCAGAGATCTGACGTGGAATCTTGCGCATTGCCCCCCTGTCCCGGTCGGCCGGTTTAGACTGCGAGTCTAAACCGTCGTTACTTTGGTGGTCGGAGGTCTTGGTGGTCTCGGTGCAGATTCGTTACGACCCGTTCGACGCCTCGATCCTCAACGACCCCTATCCGACGTATCGGTCGTTGCGTGACACGGCTCCGGTGTACCGCGCCGAGGAGTCCCATACCTGGGTGTTGAGCCGGCACGGCGACGTCCAGGCCGCAGCACTGGATCACGGCACGTACTCCTCGGTGGACGGCATCTTCCCCACCCCGCCGGGATCGGACTTCATCGGCTCGTTCCTGCCGATGATGATCGTGATGGACCCTCCGCGCCACGACCAGTTGCGTGCCCTGGTGAGCCGGGCGTTCACCCCCCGGCGGGTGGCCGGGCTGCAGGGCGCCATCACACAGATGGCCGCGGAGTTGTTCGAGCGCCTCGACGAGGGCTCCGGATCGGCGGACTTCGTGACCGACTTCGCCGCGATCCTGCCCGCCGCGGTGATCGCCGATCTGCTGGGCGTTCCCGCCACCGATCGTGATCAGTTCCGATTGTGGTCGAGCCAACTGGTCCAGGTCGACGTCAACCACGGACAAACCACCGACGCACTGACCGCCGCCACCTCGATCTACGCCTACTTCACCGACTTCCTCGCCGACCGCCGCAAAAACCCCCGCGAGGACCTGATGTCGGCGTTGGCCAACGCCACCGTCGACGGGATCGGACTGACCGACGAGGAAGTCCTCGGCTTCTGCGCGCTGCTGCTCGTCGCGGGCTACGAGACCACCACCAATCTGCTGGGGAACTCCGCGGTCGTACTGGCCCAGCATCGGCAGACCCGCCGACGCCTGGCCGCCGATCGAACACTGTTGGGGCCGGCAGTCGAGGAGTTGCTGCGCTACGACTCACCGGCACAGGGACTTTCACGAACCCTGACCCGCGACGTCATCCTGCATGACACGACGATGCGTCAAGGTGAGAAGGTGCTGCTGTTGTTCGGGTCGGCCAACCGCGACGAGCGTGCCTTCCCTGATCCTGACGTGTTCGACATCGAGCGCACCAGTGAGCACCAGGTCGCCTTCGGTCGCGGCATCCACTTCTGTCTGGGTGCGGCACTGGCGCGGATGGAGGCCCGCATCGCTCTGGATGCTTTGTTGGACAAGGTGCCTGACTGGGAGGTCGATCTTGAATCGGCGCGGCGGCTGCGGTCCGGACCGATCCGCGGCTACACATCGCTGCCAATCACTTGGACCACGCCGGTCTAGCCCGTGCCCCTCTTCGACGACGCGTCGTGTGCTTCACCGCGCGGCCAGGTTCATCGCCGTCGATGTCGAGCACTCCGCGCGCACGGCGACCTCGGCGCATTCGGCGACATGCTCAAACGATTCGCGGGCTCGAACGGTGATCGACCCATGACCGGACAGGAGGCAGGGGCATGGTGGTGGCAGTGACATTCGCCCACTTCGATGAGCAGATCGCCGACCAGCTGCTCAGATCGGCGAACACAGCGGGTGGACTGTCGACGTTTCTGAGCTTTCGGCACACCGAACTCGCCGCCGGTCGGCTGGTGGCAGAGATGGAAACCCGTGCCGAACTGCTCACACCCTTCGGCACCCTGCACGGCGGATGTCTATCGGCGATGGTCGACCACTGTCTCGGAGTCGTGTTCTACCCCGTCATTCCGGCCGGATCATGGGTCGCCACCACCGAATTCAAGCTGAACCTGCTGCGACCCGTGTCCACCGGTGTGTGTGTCGCCGTCACCGACATCGTGTCGCTGGGCAATCGCAGTGGAGTAGCGCGCATCGACATTAGCAACGGCGACAAAGCCGTCTGCGTAGCCCAGGGCACGGTCACGATCGTGAACGCCGCGGGCAACGCACAATGAAGGCGCTTGTAGCCGGTCGCACGCTTCGGGCGGACTCCGATCTCGCCAGGAAGGTGTCATGACCTCCGCCGTGCAGCATCGGGTCCGAACCCAGGACGGGATCACCCTGGCCGCCGACTGCTACGACCACGATGACGCCCGTCCCGTCGTGCTGCTCCTGCACGGCGGCGGCCAGAACCGGCACGCGTGGAGCACTTCAGCGCGTCGTCTCCACGCATGCGGATACACAGTCGTCGCCTACGACACCCGCGGTCACGGCGACAGCGACTGGGACCCAGCCGGCAGGTACGACATCGAGCGACTCGCGACCGATCTCCTCGCCGTGCGTGAGCACTTCAGCGCCGATACCGCCCCTGCCGTCGTAGGTGCATCCCTTGGGGGCATGACCGTGCTCGGCACGCATCTGTTGACATCCGGGGCGTCGTGGACGGCGGTCGTCCTGGTCGACGTCACCCCGCGGCTTGAATTCCAGGGCGCTCGTCGCGTGGTGACGTTCATGGCCGCACATCCCGATGGCTTTGGCACCCTCTCCGACGCCGCCGAGGTGATCGCCGCGTACAACCCCCATCGCTCGCGCCCGGCCAACGTCGACGGCCTGCGCAAGGTGCTACGGCAGCGTCACGACGGCCGCTGGATCTGGCGGTGGGACCCGGCATTCATTCACTCCAACTTCGACTTCCTCCGCGACGAATCGACCACGGGAACGGAGCAATTCGACGCAATCAGCCGCCTGCTGATCGACGGAGCCCGACGGGTCAGCGCCCCAACACTTCTCGTAAGGGGTCTGTTGTCCGACGTGGTCTCCCAAGCCACCGTCGACGAGTTCAAGCAACTGGTTCCCCACGCCGAGACCGTCGACGTATCCGGCACCGGACACATGATCGCCGGCGACGACAACGACGCCTTCGGCTCCGCCGTCACCGAGTTCCTCGGCCGGAGCTTCCTGTAGGTCGCGACGTGATCGAGCACCATCGAGCGGCCAGTAGAAAGGACTGGGCTTGACTTCACTGCGCGCGGAGCGAAGCCCATGAATTGTTCTTCGCTTAGGCCGACTTTGACCGCGACGGGCTCTGGTCGAGCTAGACGTTACTACGCATTTGTTGGCCACCATCGGCGTCGAAGAGTTCCTTGGTCCAGCGTTCGAGGATTTCTGCGCTGTCCCAGTCGTCGGGATGAAATCCGGCGCGGGTGTAGGAACGAAAGCGCTCAATTGCTGCTGGGCTGAATAGCGGGTTATGACGGAAACCTCGAAGGCTGCGCAGCAACCGCACCGGGTTGTAGGCGGCACGGTCACCGGCCAGAGAGCGGGTGGTCTGGATGACCAACTCGCTGAACAAGAGGAGGCTGGCGATCCGCATCCCCCAGACCCTGGTGCGTTCGCTTCCACCGACCGTCTCGTAGACATCGAAAGCGACGGCCTTGTGCTCGCATTCTTCCAGTGCGTGCCAGAGCAGAATAGGCCGCACTTCGGTGTCGCCGATCAATTCTTGAGCTTCGTCGCTGGTGAGAATGATCTCGGCGAATGTCGCTGTGTAGTGCTCGAGGGCGGCCGTCACAGCCAGGCGCATCTTGGGAGAAAAACGCTTCTCAAGTCGGCCAACCAACTTCTTGATATGGCGATCGATCCCCTCGGTGGGATAGCCCATCGCTTGGAGCCGATCGTTGAGCAGCCGATGCTGGTGTCGGTGCGTGGCCTCTTGTGCAATGAATCCCTTGACCGCCTCCTTGAGGTCAGCGTCGCTGATGTGGTCCCGATACTCGCGGACTGACCGGATGAAGAAGTCTTCGCCTTCGGGGAACGTGGCCGACAAGGTGGACACAAAGTGGCTCATCACCAAGTCGCCATCGACGAAGTGCTGCCGACTGGTCCCAGCAGGCATGTCGAATCGAACACGGCGGGGCTTCGGGACGACCCTCGTGGTGGGCCGAGTGAACGAATCGTCGCTCATGTTGTTCTCCCGTTCGTCAAGGGCACGCTGGCAATCTGACTCTAAGCCTTGTCAGAATTAGATGGCAAGCTATCCACGTGGTTTCGGCGCGGGTGTATAGCGGGATGTCCGCCGAGGAGCGTCACCGGAACCGGCGCACCCGTCTCATCGAGGCCGCAACCGAGTTGATCGGCACGCGCGGTGTTGCCGCCGCCACTGTGACTGCCGTCTGCGCTGAATCAGGTGTCACGTCACGCTACTTCTACCAGCACTTCTCCGGCCGAGACGCCCTCCTGCGGGCTGTCTACCAGCAGCTCTATGCCACCTTCCAGGAGGTGATAGTCGACGCGATCCCCGATGCCGGCGAGCCACCGGAGGTGCTGGCGTACGCGCCGATCCACAGGCTGGTCAGCATGATCGACGACGACCCTCGGCTGGGTCGGATCCTGTTCGTGGAATCTGCAACCGAGCCGCTGCTCCGAGAGCTACGCAGCGAACTGATGGCCGGTTTCACCGACCTCGTATTGCGCGAGGCCAGACTCCACCTCGACATCCCCGACTCCGCCGTGGGGGTTGCCCATTTGGCTTCGACCTTGGGCGTGGGAGGGCTATTCGAAGTCTTGCGCCGCCGACTCGACGGAGAACTGGAGTTCACCACCGATGAACTCGTTCAGCACTGCGCAGGTTTCCTGGGCAGCCTAGGCAATTACGTGCTGCTGCAGAACACGGGCCAGTCGGCCACAACCGAAGCGCAAACCTAGAGCTAGCGGCCCCGCTACGCGATGTGGCCGTCCGTGCGCTCGATGTCAACGTCCGAGACCAGCAACAGCAAGACCTGAACAACATCCAAGGCCAATGCCGTCGACTGAACAACGTCGGCCTGGCTTCAGAAGCCAACTGAGTGTTCGACCATTCCCTGCCGGCTGTGACCGGCGGCCGGCGCTGGACTCGATAGCGGCCGCCTGTCCTTCCCCAGTCGCGCATTGCGCGGCCTGGCGTCCTACGACGCCGTCACCACTTGCACTACATGCGGTAGCGTAGCGATACCGACAGTATCGATCGCTACCATTCGCTATCAGTGGAGGTCCAGTGACCGACGGCACTGCAGATTCCCCAAGCCAGGCCACGCGCCGTGACCGGCGGGCCAACGGATCACCCGACCCCGCCGACACCCGCGAGTACAGCGAACGGTTGGCGACGCTCGCCCGATTCACCCTCCGGCACAAAGCCCTGGTCATCGGGGTATGGCTCGGCGCCGCGGTGGTCCTCGCGCTGCTGTTCCCCCAGCTGGAAACCGTGGTGCGCCAACAGTCGGTGGACCTCATTCCTCGCGATGCGCCGTCCTTGCAGACGGTTGACCGCATGAGCGCCGCGTTCGGCGAAGAAGGCTCGAAAACCATGGTGTTCGTCGCCATGGAAGACCCCAATGGGTTGACTCCGACTGCACGGCAGCGCTACGGCGAACTCGTGAGCCGGTTGCAGGCCGAAGGCGACCACGTCCTTCTGGTGCAGGACCTACTGGCCGATCCGATTACCGAAGCCCAGGCGGTCAGCGCCGATCGCAAAGCCTGGTATCTGCCCGTCGGCGTCACCGGCACCCTCGGAGACCCCACGGCCGCCGAATCCGTCAACGCGGTGCGCGACATCGCGGCGGAGGTGTTCACCGGCTCGACCACGACTGTGCAGGTAACGGGACCACCGGCGACCTTCAGCGACATGATCGCCTCCGCCGAGCACGACCTGCTGCTGATCTCAATCGCTACCGCGGGCGTGATCGCCCTGATCCTGCTGATCGTCTACCGGTCGGTGTTCACCGCGCTGTTACCGCTGCTGGTAATCGGGTTGAGCCTGGCAGTCGGGCGCGGCGTGCTGTCCGCCCTCGGCGAGTTGGGCATGCCGGTCTCCCAGTTCACTGTCGCCTTCATGACGGCGATCCTGCTCGGCGCCGGAACCGACTACACCGTGTTCCTGATCAGCCGATACCACGAACAGCGCCGCGCCCAAGTACCCGCCGATCAGGCCATCATCCACGCCACCGCCAGCATCGGGCGCGTCATCCTCGCCTCCGCCGCCACCGTCGCACTCGCGTTCCTGGCCATGGTCTTCGCGCGGCTCAGCGTCTTCGCCGCCCTGGGCCCCGCGTGTGCCATCGCCGTGCTGTTCGGATTTCTGGCCACCGTCACCCTGCTGCCACCGGTGTTGTCGCTAGCCGCCAAACGCGGCATCGGTGAGCCCAAACCCGATCGCACCCGCCGCTACTGGAACAGCGTCGCCGTCGCCGTGGTCCGCCGTCCCGTGCCACTACTGATCGTCAGCCTGGTCATCCTGCTCGCCCTGTCGGCAGCCGCCGCAACCATCAAAATCAGCTACGACGACCGCAAGGGACAACCAGACACCACGGCCAGCAACCAGGGCTACCACCTGCTGGACCGCCACTTCCGCAAAGACGTCGTCATCAGCGAATTCCTCGTCGTGGAAAACCCGACCGACATGCGGACCGGGAAAGGACTGGCCGATCTCGACGAGATGGCCTCCCGCGTCTCCCAGATCCCCGGCGTCACCAAGGTTTCCGGAGTCACCCGCCCCACCGGAGAGCGCCTCGACCAAGCAGAACTGGCCTGGCAGAACGGCCAGATCGGCGACAAAATGGCCGGCGCGGTCGCCGAGGGCAACTCCCGCAAAGACGACCTCGCCAAACTCACCGGCGGCGCCGACCAGCTCGCCGACGGCCTCGCCCAACTCGACAGCACCGTGCGCACCGCCCTCACACCACTGGCCGGAATCCTCACCCAAGCCCAATCCGCAGGAACTCAGGTCAACCAGTTCCGGCCGCTGCTGCAACAACTTTCCGCCACTGCCCCCGCCGTCGACCAAGCCATCCAATCCGGCCCAGGACTACGACCGCTGGCCAACCAAGCCCAAAACGCGATCACCCAACTCGACCCACTCGTCGGCGCCCTCAACACCTCGCCGTGGTGTGCCACCACCCCGCAATGCGCCCAAATCCGCGACCAGGTGCAGATCCTGGTCACTCTGCGCGACAGCGGATTCTTCAACCAGATCGCCGACCTCGGGGACCGCTACGATCCCGCCACCAACGCCACCGTCGGTGGCACCCTCGCCAACGTCCAGAACGCAGTCGCCTCGCTGGACAAGGCATTCGGAGCCCTCGGTGACCCGGCCGACCTGGCCACCAATCTCCGCCGACTACAGGACGGAATCGGACAGCTCGCCTCCGGCGCCCAAGCACTCGCCACCGGCGTCCGCACCCTCGCCGACAGCAACATCGAAATGCTGTCCGGCATGAGCCAGATCGCCACCCAACTACAAAACTCTTCACGCGCAGCGGCCGACTCCGACTCCTCGAGCGGTTTCTACCTGCCCGCCAACGCATTCGAGAACCGGCAATTCACCGACGTCGCCGAACAATTCCTCTCACCGGACGGCAAAACAGCGCGGTTCATGATCGAAAGCAGCCACGACCCATACAGCGTTGAAGCCATGGACCTCGCCAGCCGCATCACCGACACCGCCAACACCGCACGACCCAACACGTCACTCGCCGACGCCACCGTGTCCGTCGCCGGCTTCCCCGCCGTAAACTCCGATATCCAACGACTCCTATGGGCCGACTTCGCACAACTGGCCATGGCCACCATAATCATCGTCGGCGTCATCCTGGTCCTACTGCTGCGAGCGCTCCTAGCACCGCTCTACCTACTAGGCACCGTCGTGCTCAATTACCTCGCCTCGCTCGGCATCGGCGTTGTGGTCTTCCAATGGGGACTGGGCCACGAAATCGCCTGGCCCGTACCGCTGCTGGCGTTCATCATCCTCGTCGCCGTCGGCGCCGACTACAACATGCTGCTCGTCTCACGGCTCCGCGAAGAATCCGGAACCAACATCCGCGTCGGCGTCCTGCGCACCGTGGCAAACACCGGAGCCGTCATCACCTCCGCTGGCCTGATATTCGCCGCCAGCATGTTCGGCCTCATGGTCGGCTCAGTCGCCATCATGATCCAAGCCGGCCTCATCATCGGCTTCGGGCTGCTGCTCGACACCTTCCTCGTGCGCACCCTCACCGTGCCCGCCATCGCCACACTCCTACGCGAAGCCAGCTGGTGGCCGACCAAAGCAACAAACCCGCGACGTGGTCAGACCAACGCAGGAGGCATGAAGGACGCACCTCACGTGCTGGTCCAGGAGAGGTGAGAAGCGAACAGAGCAATACCCGGCGCTACATGCCGACCAGCGTGAGGGCGTATTCACCCCGAATGAATACGACCCCTGCGCCAGTATTGGCCGTCTAAGACTTTTCTAAGAACCTCTGGTTTGGTGGTGGCTTCGCCAATCGCTGAGTTCGTAGCGTGCGGCGCATGCGGACGCCTGCGTGCGCGTCATGGTGATGACGCTGCACAAGCTGACCGCCGGGGACGGATACCTGTACCTGGTGCGGCAGGTCGCTGCCGCCGACAGCACCGAGCGCGGCCGATCCACGCTGGCCGACTACTACTCGGCCAAAGGTGAATCGCCCGGTCGGTGGATGGGTCGGGGCTTGGCCGCTCTCTCTGATACCGGCCGCTGCGATGCGAGCCCGCAAGCCCGCGAGGAGATTTGGACCGTCGATGAGGGATCGGGCGTCAGTGAGGCGCAGATGCGCGCCCTTTACGGATTGGGTCTGCACCCCAACGCCGAGCGCATCGAGACCTATGTCATCGGCCGCAGCATGGGCTCGGGACGGGTGGCCAGCCGACTCGGTCGTGGGTTCCTGGTACGCGACGGCGAACCGGAGTATGCGCGGCGTTTGGCGGTGGCCTTCCGCGACCACAACGCCGAGAACGGCGCACACTGGCACGCCACCATCGCCCCGGAGATCCGCGCACAGATCCGCACCCGCGTGGCTGTGGGGTTGTTCGCCGAGGAGTACGGCCGGCCACCCGCCGATGACCGCGAATTGTCCGGATTCATCGCCCGCAACACCCGCGCCCGCACGACCGCCGTGGCCGGATACGACCTGGCGTTCTCGCCGGTGAAATCAGTGTCGGCGCTGTGGGCCATCGCCCCGCTATCGGTGGCCGAGCAGATTGAAGCGGCCCATGATGCGGCCGTCGCCGACGTGCTCGAGTGGCTGCAGGATCAAGCCACCTTCACGCGCACCGGCGCCGGCGGTGTCGCCCAGGTCGACACCGAAGGACTTATCGCCGCAGCGTTCACCCACCGGGACTCTCGCGCCGGCGACCCCGACTTACACACCCACGTCGCGATCTCTAACAAGGTGTCCCACGTGGACGCCAACGGCGTGCGCCGATGGCTCGCCCTGGACGGTCAACCGCTGCACCGGGTGACGGTCGCGGCTTCGGAGTTGTACAACACCCGTCTCGAAGCGCACTTGATCGACAGACTCGCGGTGTCGTTCGTCGAGCAGTCCCGCGGACGCGGAAAACGACCGGTCCGCGAGATCGCCGGAATTTCGGTGGAATTGATGGCGCGGTGGTCGAGTCGGCGCGCGGCGATCGAGGCCCGCACCGCCGAGCTGGCCAAGGCATTTCAGGCCGATCACGGACGCGAACCAACCAACACCGAGATCATCGCTTTGGCCCAGCAGGCGACGCTGGAATCGCGCGAAGCCAAGCATGAGCCGCGCTCGCTGGCTGAGCAGCGCCACGTCTGGCGCACCCAAGCTGTGGAGGTCCTCGGACGAGACGGACTGCACCGCATGTTGGCCGGTGTCCTGGCCGGTCCCAACCGAGCCCGCACCGCACCCGTGGTCGACGAGGAATGGATCGCGTCGCGCGCTGGCGAACTCATCGCCACCGTGTCTGAATCCCGCTCCACCTGGCAGCGCCACCACGTGCGCGCCGAGGCGCTGCGAATCGCTCGCTCGCACGGCGTGGCGCACGATGTCGCATCAATCGAACGCCTCACCGATACCGCTCTCGGAGAGGCGTTTTCACTGCCGCACGCCCGCGTCGCCGATGCCGAGTTGGGCGAGCCTGTCGCCTTGCGTCGCCGCGACGGTGCCAGCGTCTATTCCCGCCACGGCGTGCAGGTCTACACCAGCCGCGAAACACTCGCCGCCGAGCGCCGCATTCTCGACGCGGTGCACCGGTGCGACGGCCGCGCCGCCACCGCCGCCGATGTCGAACTGGCACTCGCAGATTCGGCCGCCCGAGGACGCACCCTCAACCCCGGCCAGGCCGCACTGGTCTCGGAAATGGCGACCTCGGGGCGCCGTGTCGCACTGGCGCTGGCCCCAGCCGGAACGGGCAAGACCACAGCCATGGCGGCGCTGGCCCACGCGTGGCGCAACTCGGGCGGACACGTGATCGGCTTGGCCCCGACAGCCGACGCGGCGATCGTGCTCCGGGAGGACCTCGGCGCCACCACTGACACCCTCGACAAGTACGTCTGGTCAGCCGATCCAAACAAGGCCGCGATCTCCGGTCTCCCCGACTGGTTCGAGCAAGTCGGCCCCGACACCCTCATCGTCGTTGACGAGGCCGGCAAGGCCGCCACCGCCGGGCTGGACGCGATGATCACCGACGCACTACGCAAAGGCGCCAGCGTGCGACTGGTCGGCGACGACGGCCAGTTGTCATCCATCTCAGCCGGCGGCGTTCTCCGCGACATCGCCGAAGCCACCGACGCGCTCACCCTGAGCGAAGTCGTACGGTTCAAGTCACCGGCCGAAGCCGCCGCCGGGCTCGCGCTACACGACGCCGACCCGGCCGGCATCGGCTTCTACATCGACCACCACCGCATCCACGTCGGCACCGACGAGACCGCCGCCGACATGGCCTATCAGGCATGGCGGGCCGACCTGGCCGCCGGCGCAGACTCCATCCTGCTCGCGCCCACCAACGACGTCATCAACGAACTCAACGCCCGCGCCCGCGCCGACCGGCTGGCCGCCGATCCCGAAGCCGCCCAGGCGGCCACGGTGGTGCTGGCAGATCAGCTGCACGCCAGCGTCGGAGACACCATCCGCACCCGGAAAAACAATCGCCGAATCACCATTGGGCGCAGCGATTTCGTGCGCAACGGCTACCGCTACACCATCACCGAGGTCCTCACCGATGGCAGCGTGAAAGCCCGCCACCTGCGCAGCGGACGCATCGTCAAGCTGCCGGCCGACTACATCGCCGAACATGTCACGCTGGGCTACGCGGCCACTATCGACTCCGCCCAGGGACTGACGGCAGGACGGCGCGACACCAAGGGCACCTGCCACATCGTCGGCTCCGACATGCTGACCCGCCAGCACCTCTACGTCGCGATGACGCGCGCCACCGACGAAAACCACCTGTACCTGTCCACCGCCGAAGGCGATCCCCACCGGCTGCTCTCCCCCAAGGCCACCCACCCTGACACCGCCGTCGATGTCCTCACCCGCGCCCTGGCCCGCGACGGCGCGCAGGTGTCGGCGACCACCGAAGCCCGCTGCGCCGAGGATCCGGCAACGCGGCTGCAGGCTGCGGCCGACATGTTCTACGACGCCTTGGGCGTGGCAGCCGAAAACCAGCTGGGAGCCGGTGCGCGTGATCGGTTGGACGCCATCGCTGATGACGTAATCCCCCGGCTGAGCCAGCGCGAGGCCTGGCCGGTGCTGCGGCGCAACCTGTCTGTCCTGGCGATCGGTGGCGCTGATCCCCGCGAGCTGCTGACCGAAGCGTTGGCCAAGGGCAGTGTCGATGACGCCGCCGATCCCGCCGCGGTCCTCGATCACCGCATCGATCCCGCCGGCACCCACTCCGCGGGCATCGGGGTGCTGCGCTGGCTTCCCGGCATCCCGCCGGCGCTGGCCGACGATCCGCACTGGAGCGCCTACCTGGCCCGCCGCGAGCAACTGGTCCAAGGCCTGGCCGACCAGATCCGCGAGCGGGCGCGGGCCTGGACCAACGCGACCGCCCCCGCCTGGGCGCGGCCGCTGATCACCGTGAATCCGGCGCTGACCGCCGAGATCGCGGTGTTCCGTTCCGCCACTGGCGTGGAGGACGCCGACACCCGTCTCACCGGCGCGCGCCAGTACCCCGTGCGGACCCGCGACGTGCAGGCCACCCTGCAGCGCTACGCCGCCGCAGACATCGGGCGCCGCAGTGCCGACACCACCCGCTGGAACGACGTCATCGACGCCATCGACCCGCGCCTGCGCGCCGATGCCTACTGGCCACAGCTGGCCGCCCAGCTCGCCCGGGCCACCCGCACCACCCCCGACCTGCGGCAGATCATCACCACCGCTGCCCGCCAAGGGCCGCTGCCCGACGAGCTGCCCGCCGCCGCGCTGTGGTGGCGTATCGCGGGAGCCCTGTCCCCGACCGCCACGTTGGCCACCACGCATTCGCGGCTGCGGCCGGCCTGGATCACCGACGTCGACGCCGCGTTCGGGGCCGCGCTGACCGAGACCATCACCTCCGATCCGGCCTGGCCCGGGCTGGTCGCGGCTATCAGCGCGGCAGACCCGGCCACCTGGACCCCGCGCGATCTGCTCCATGTCGCTGCCGAACACCTCGCCGACGCCGCCGACGCCGACCACCCGATTCCTCCGGGCGATTACGCACGCTTGATTACCTACACCGTCGATGCGTTCACCCACCGGCTGCAAGCGCGTCTCGGCATTGACGTCGAGGACCTGCCCACCCCCGAGGACGCCCCGCCGCACCCCGACGAGGAAGCACTGTTCCCGCCCGACCCTGAAAGCCCCTTCGCCGACGTCGACCAGGCCCCGCCCTTCGACGACCACTTCGACGTCGCCTCGCCCGATGGTTCATTTGAATACGGGTCAGAAGGATTCGGCGATTTGCAATTCGAAGACCTCTCAGCAAACCGTCCCGCACCGGAATTGGGCATCACCATGAATTTGGTCACCACGCTGCAGCAGGAATACCGCGAGGTTTGCGAATCAATCAAAACCTTGGACGCAGGAATTCGCGCCGGGCATGGCCCCGCTATGCGCGCTGCGACCGACGAGCTCTTGCGGATGCGCCGCCAAGTCGACGCGGATCGACCCTACGGCCACGCCGTCGCCGCGGTGATGGAGCAGTGGGCCGATGCCGACGCCGCCTACAACGACACCCTGCGCCTTATCGAGCACGCGCGCACTCAGCTCGACCTTCTACGGGCCAACCCCGACGCCGACGAACTCGACATCGCCTCAGCGCAAGCCGATCTGGCCTTTCACATCCGCCGCCTGCCCGAGCAGCCACCGTCGCATCAGTTTCACCAGGCCTTCGCCGAGGCGCAGGCTGCGCGTACCGCGGCCGCCGGCGGCCACAAGATCGTCACCGAGCACGACATCGCCACCGCACGCGGCGACGCCGAGCGCGCGGACCTGGCCGCCCGCGCGCTGCTGCGCGACCGCCGCCAGGCGCTGCGCCGCGAGCTCGACCGCGCTGAGCGCGACGTCGCCGGTGCCTTCGCCGCGGCCCAGACCGCCACCTCCGACACTCTCGAGCAGCTGCTGAAATCGGCGCGCTCCGAAGTTGCCCTGCTCCAAGTGGCCGGCGACGCCGACCTCACCCGCACGCCCTTGCTCATCCCCGCGGCGGTCCTCGCAGCGCACGAGCCGCGCACCGCGGACCGGCTCAAATCCTTGGCCGCGCAGCCCTATCGGCTCAGCGTCGTGCGCGCCGACGCCACCGACGGCGAAACCGCTGCGGCGCTCTACACCCTGCGCAGCACGGCCAACGCCAACGACCGCAAAGTGCTCTGGCTCTCGACCACCGACGCCAGCGCGGCACCCGCCCGCGAGGCCGAGCTGGCCGACACCATCACCACCGTTGCTCGCGCCGAGCGTCAAATCAGCGATCAGCAGTGGGCACTACCGCCCGGAGCAGTCGTCATCATCGACGACCCCGCAGCTGCCGAACCCGACCAGCTCGCCGACATCGCCCGCCACGCCGCAGCCGCAGACGCCCGAGTCATCCTCCTCGACCCCAGCAACAGTCGCGGCTTGAGCTCGTCGGCGCTGCGGCTGCTCACCCATTCCCTGCCGTGGAGCACCACCCTCACGACCGCGCCCTCCGCCCCTGCAGACCCGCCCCTTGACCCCGTGCCAGCGGTCACACTGGCCGACCGCCTCGGCCGCACCCACCTCGGCGAAGAATGGCGCCAGGTGCTCACCCAGTACGACGCCGCCGCGCGCGCCGTCCGAGCAGCCCAGCGCCGTCAGATCGCCTTGGGATGGCGCACCCGCGCGACGGCGGTTGAGGACCCTGAACACGCCCTCGGCGCCAGCATCGACGACTAGCAGCCCCGCCTCTACAGTCGTTGCCCTTCATTGGTAGTCAGGGGCGCGGTATCTGCGTAGCGGACCCGTTTCCCCTTCCCCCTTTCAATCCGTGCGTGCGGTTT